>NZ_JBXFWM010000047.1:0-36290 GCF_056856655.1 Stenotrophomonas sp. STEN033 | reverse complement strand
CCGAAGACAAATACTTTAGCTGCAGAAATTCAATCACTGGCAACGTTTCGCTTGCATTAAAACAATTGAATCATTGCTTGATTAAACGTCTGCAAGATGGACAGTCATCCACTCCTGCAGGCGTCCTCACAAGATACCTGCGCATACTTTCAAAGAACTTCCGAATCAGGCCTCAGCGCCATCTTCGTAGGCTGCGACGTTTCCGTCGTAGCGAGCCGCCCATTATAGCCGGCTTTTCTGCTTCGTCAACACCTTTTTGAGAGGCTGTTGACTCGGCGGCTTCAAGGTCGAGCCCGAAGGCTTTTCGTCGAAGCGAGCCGCCTATTATGGCAGGCTTTTTGTTTCCGTCAACACCCTGTTTCGAGGTTGCTGACGTCGCTGTTGGGTTCCGGCCACTTGCGTGATCGGCGCCGTGAAGCGAGGAGGTGGATTCTAGACATCTTTGTGAAAACCGCAATCACTTTTTGTTGCAGAGCGGCAAATTGGCGGCTGGGGCCAGAGTTGGCAAAGTGCGGCGGTGCCTTGAGCTTGCTTTCGCTCTTTTGCCGCCCCACTGCTTCCTGGTAGCCAGATCTGGAGCAAGGGTCGATGCCTTGCTGGGCGGGTAGTGCGGAACGCTCGGTTCACCTGGTTGGGCGCTGCCCAGCTTCAGGGCGAAGAGCTGCCCTCACCCCAACCCCTCTCCCGTAAACGGGAGAGGGGCTTACTACTCCGTCTACCTTTACTGGGACCGTAGAGCGGCTTGCTGGGCCACAATGCGGGTTGATCCGTTGCACCTCCATATAGATGACCAATCCGGCTCCGCGTTCGTTCTTTCGTGATCTTTCGTTGCCTGCCGTGGTCGCCGGCTTCATTACCGTGCTGGTGGGCTTTGCCAGCTCGGCGGTGATCGTATTCCAGGCCGCGCAGGCCGTAGGTGCCGGGCAGGCCGAGATTGCGTCGTGGATGTGGGCACTGGGCATCGGCATGGGCGTGACCTGTATTGGTCTGTCATTGCGTTACCGGATGCCGGTGGTGACGGCCTGGTCTACCCCGGGTGCGGCGATGCTGGTGGTCGGGGCGACCACGCTGCCGCTGTCCGATGCGATCGGTGCGTTTGTACTGGCCGCCGTGCTGGGCACGCTGGCCGGGTTCTCGGGCGTGTTCGAGAAGGCGATGCGGCGGATTCCGGTGTCGCTGGCCTCGGGCATGCTGGCCGGGGTGCTGCTGCGCTTCGGCCTGGATGTCTTTGTATCGGTGAACACCCAGCCATTGCTGGTGCTGCTGATGTTTGCCACCTATCTGGTGGGGCGACGCTGGTTGCCGCGCTATGCGGTGATTGCCACCCTGCTGGTGGGGGTGGCGCTCGCCAGCGGCAAGGGGCTGATGCACATGGAACAGGTGCAGCTGCAGATGGCGCTGCCGGTGTTCACCGTGCCGACGCTGTCCTGGGCGGCGTTGTTCGGCATCGCCCTGCCCTTGTTCATCGTGACCATGGCCTCGCAGAACGTGCCCGGCGTAGCGGTGTTGAAGGCCTCTGGCTATGACGCGCCGATTTCACCGGTGGTCGGCTGGATCGGCATGGTCAACACGGCACTGGCGCCGTTCGGTGGCTATGCCTTGAACCTGGCCGCGATCACCGCGGCGATCTGCATGGGCCGGGATGTGCACGAGGATCCGGCGCGCCGTTACACGGCGGCGGTGAGTGCTGGTGTGTTCTATATCGTGATCGGCTTGTTCGGGGCGACCGTGGCGGCCGTGTTTGCGGCCTTCCCCAAGGAGCTGATCGCGACGCTGGCCGGGATCGCCCTGCTTGGCACCATCGGCAACAGCCTGGCCGTGGCGCTGAAGGAAGAGGCCGAGCGCGAGCCGGCGTTGGTCACTTTCCTGGTAACGGCGTCGGGATTGTCGATGGCCGGCATTGGTTCTGCGTTCTGGGGGCTGGTGGCCGGCGTGATCACCTTGCTGGTGCTGCGGCGTTGATTGGTAGCGGGCGACACCACTGCCGCAGTCAAGCGGTAACGAGTTCCGCCTACCCTCTCCCCAACCCCTCTCCCCAACCCCTCTCCCCAACCCCTCTCCCGATGGGAGAGGGGGCTTGCAGGCTCAGAGCGTCTTCACTTCGAACACCTGCTTGAGGGTGTGGCGTCCGCCGGGTGCCAGCTCGATCACGTCCGGGCCGGCGTTGGCAGCCTCCACGCAGACGTAGTTGCGCCACGCTGCGCCGATGTCGTCCATCTTCGCGGCGCCGGCTTCGCCGGCATTCCAGACCACGGCGGTGCGGCTGCCACTGGTGCTGATGTCGATGGCCCGCTTGAAGCCCGGGTCGCGCAGCACGTAATGGCCGCCGGCCTGGGTGTAGAGGCGGTCGCTGCGGCCGGGATCACGCGGATCACGCAGGTTCCAGTCGCCCCTCTGCACATGGGCATTGCCGTTGTCGAGCTTGTCCAGGTAGGTGAGCCCGTCCAGTCCGGTGACATCCACCTTCAGGGCATCACTGACATTGAAGTAGTTGTGCAGGGCCTGGGTGAAGGTCTGCGCCTGGTTGCCGGTGTTCTCGGTGATCAGCTCCTGCTGCAGGGTGCGGCCGATGCGCACCACCATCTGCAGGCGCAGGCTCAGGTTCTCCATCAGCGGCGGCGCAAGGGTCAACACCACGCTGCCATCGGCTTCGCGGCGGGCATCGCGCAGCTCCCATGCGACGGTACGCACGAAACCATGTGCAGGCACGTCATTGCCCTGCCCTTGCCGCGAGAAGTACGGCCAGCACACCGGCGCACCACCGCGGATGGGCGTGGGTGGTTGCTTGGCGCTGGGCGAAAGCCACATCACGTCCTGGCCGCCACTGGGCACGAACGACAGCAACTGCCCACCGAACACGCTGATGGCCGCGGTGGAGAACGGGGTTTCCACCTTCCAGGCGGTGAAACCCTTGAAGTCGCCTGTGCTCAGGCCCTGCACATCCTTCATTGAAACGTTGCTCCGTACGATCGGTGATTGGACAAGTTGCTGGTAATTGGGCGGCAGCCGGAACGCGGTGGGCTGCGCCGGCTTGGCGTCGCGCAGCGCCTGCAGGATGCGGGTGCCGGCACGGCCGTCGGCGTTCTTCCAGCCGAGGCGCTGCTGTTCGACCTGGATGGCGCGGCGGGTGGCGGTACCGACCATGCCATCGGCGCTGCCGATATCGTGCCCGCGCGCGAGCAGCAGGGTCTGCAGCTCGCGACGCTCGTCGCGGCCGATGCCGGGGTCATCGGTGGGCCAGGCCGCACTCAGACCGCTGCCGCCGCGCAGGCGGTCGGCCAGGGTGGCGATCGCCAATGCGTAGCTCTCGGCGGCGTTGTAGGAATAGATCGCGTCGTAATTGCGGAACACCAGCAAGGCCGGGCCCTTGGCACCGGCGGGCAACAGCAGGGCGGCATTGCCGTCGTCGGCGATGGCCGATACCTGCAGCGGCTTGCCATCGGCCAGGGTGATGCCCAGCGCGCGCCAGTCGGCCAGCGGTTTGCGCTTGGTGCGGCCAGCGAGTGCGGCATTGAAATTGGCCGGGATGCGGACTTCCACGCCCCAGGGCTGGCCGGTGCGCCAACCGGATTGCTTGAGGTAATTGGCAGTAGATGCCAGTGCATCGGGAATGCTGGCGACCAGGTCACGACGCCCGTCGCCATCGCCATCCACGGCGATGCGGGCATAGGTGGACGGCATGAACTGGGTGTGGCCGAAGGCACCTGCCCAGGAGCCGGTCAGGCCGGCGGGATTCAAATCACCCTTGTCGATCAGTTTGAGCAGGGCCAGCAGTTCGCCTTTGAAGAAAGGCTGGCGGCGACCGTTGCAGGACAGGGTCGCCAGCGACTGCAGCAGTGGGCGCTTGCCGAACACGCGACCGTAATCGCTCTCCACACCCCACACCGCGACGATGGTGGCTGGATCGACACCGTACTGGGCGCTGATCTGGTCCAGCAGCGCGCGGTGCTGAGTGAGCAGCGCGCGGCCATCGTTGACGCGGCGGCTGTCGACCAGCGAGGCGAGGTAGTCCCAGATGGGGGTGGTGAACTCGGGCTGCGCGTCGAGCAGCGGCAGCACGCTCAGGTCGGGGGTGATGTTGCTGAAGACCTGATCAAATTTTTCGCCGCTGATGCCCTGGGCAATGGCGGCGCTCTTGAGTGAGGCACCACAGCTGCCGAAATCGGTGACTGCGGCGTTGGCGGAAAGTGCCAGCGTCAGCGCTGCCATCGTGGTGCCTGCACGCAGCAGGTTGATCGGGTTCATCCATACGCTCCTTGCACTGGAGCTTGATGATAAGCGCTGCGGGTATGTGGTTGCGGCCGGTTTTGCTTGGTTGTGGGAGCGGCGTGAGCCGCGAAGCTGGGGATGGTTGAGGGCTGCGAAGAGCCAAAGGCAGCCCTCCCCAGCCCTCCCCTGCGCTGCGCGCAAGGGAGGGAGCGGTAGTGCCGAGCCATGCTCGGCAGGGGCTTCACCGCTAGAGCCCAGCCGAGCGTGGCTCGGCTCTACCACGCGAAACCCGCCGCCCTCCCTTCGCGGTGCTGGGACACCGGGTGCTTCAGCCGGCGGCGTCCAGGTAGTACCAGCGGCCGTCGATACGCTGGAAGCGACTGTGTTCGACCATCTTCACCGCGCTGCCGCCGCCTACGCGGTAACGGGCGGTGAACACGACCTCGGCGGTGTCTTCGCCGGTTGCTGCATGGCGCTGCACGCTCAGACCCAGCCATTGCGTGCGTTGGCCAGGGGCGTCTTCCAGCGAGAGCGTGGCTGGGCGGGTGTCGGGGTGCCAGCTGGCGAGCAGGTAGGCAATGTCCTTGAGCACATAGGCGCTGTAGCGCGAGCGCATCAGCGACTCGGCATCCGCTGCGGCCTGGCCGGCGTGGTAGCGGCCACAGCAGGCGGCATAGGTCTGGTTCCGGCCGCAGGGGCAGGGAGACGTGGGAGATATCTGCATGCTTCCATTTTCATCCACACACGGCGCCGTTCCAAGCGATGCGCCGCTGCACTGAGCGTATGCTGTCGCGCCCTGCGCCGGAGTTGCCATGCTGGAGTTGATCCCACCCGAACTGCCCTGGTTGCTGGTCATCGCCTTCATCGCGGGGCTGGTGGATGCGGCGGTCGGTGGTGGCGGCCTGATCCAGTTGCCGGGTTTGTTCACTGCCCTGCCTCAGCAGACACCGGCGGCCTTGCTGGGCACCAACAAGTTCAGCTCGGTGTTCGGTACCGGCGCGTCGGCGCTGCGCTATGCGCGCGCGGTGCGCTTCCCGTGGCGGCCGGTGCTGTTGGCAGCCGCAGCGGCCTTTGCGTTCTCCTTCCTGGGTGCCACCGCAGTGACCTTGCTGTCCAAGGAGGCGGTGCGGCCGCTCGTATTGACCCTGCTGATCGTGATGCTGGGCTATACGCTGGCCAAGAAGGATTTCGGTGCACTGCACCGGCCGCGCGAGGTCGGGCGCCGTGAGTTGCTGATCGCGCTGGCGATGGGCGGCGTCATCGGCTTCTACGATGGTTTCTTCGGACCCGGCACCGGCAGCTTCCTGATCTTCCTGTTCGTGCGGTTTTTCGGGCTGGACTTCCTGCGCGCCTCGGCCGCCTCCAAAGTGGTCAATCTGGCAACCAATGTGGCGGCATTGTCGTTCTTCGTGCCCAGCGGAAACGTGTTGCTGGCACTCGCCGTGCCAATGGCGGCGGCCAACATCCTGGGTGCGGTGACCGGCACCCGGCTCGCCCTGCGCGGCGGCACGCCATTGATCCGCAAGCTTTTTGTGGTGCTGGTGGTGGTGCTGATCGCACGCATGGCCTGGGACACCTTCCGCCCGGCGTGAAGACCCGCCTGCACATAGCTAAATCTTCCTCACTGGAAATTCTTGACGTACATCACATAGTGGCGCCGTAAGAAGCCAACCTGGGGATGGCGCCACCATGAAGAATCGATACCAGATCGCTGCATTGTTGCTGCTCGCCGCCGCGATACTTGCCTGTGTGCCGGTGCTGTACTCGCTGCATCAGGCACGCAAACAGGCGATCCGCGAAAAATACGTGCGGCTCGATGACGTCTCGGCGAGCATCAGCCGCCAGGTCGGCAGCACCATCGACGTGATCGAACGCCTGCGCGCGGAAATGCGCAGCAGCGGCGACGCTCCCTGCAGCCCGGCCGGGCTGCTGCGCATGCAGCGCTTCGGGATCAGTTCGCAGATCGTCAAAAGTACGCTGTACCTCGAACAGGGCAAGGTGATCTGCTCCTCCGGTGGCCTGCTGATGCAGCAGATCGTGCTGGGCCCCCAAACATCGCGCGCGCTCGACGGGGTCCGCGTCTACACGCAGGTGCAGGTGCCCGGCTTGCCCGGGCGGGAATACGTGGTGCTGGAAAAGGACGGCTATGCGTTGCTGATCTACCCGGATGGCTTGATCGCACCCTTCGCCCGTCCGGACCTTTCACTGGGTCTGTTCAACAGCGTTGATGGCCGTTACACCGCGCGTCACGGCGCACTGCCACAGCGCTGGACCATGGCGACCATGGACAAGGACAACGACGGCCACTTCACCGATACCGAGTCGGGCTACCTGGTGGTGCGCAGGCTGCTGCGTCCCGGTGGCACCGGGGTAATCGTGGCCACGCCCCTGGCGGCGATCAATGCGCGCATGGCGCAGTTTGCCCATTGGTTCATTCCGATCGGCATCATCGCCGGGCTGGCGGTCCTGGGCATGGCGCTGGTGATGATCCGCCGCCAATGGTCGACCCGCGCCGAGTTGCTGCGCGCGATCAACAAGGGGCACTTCTTCCTGATGTACCAACCGGTGTTCTGCCTGCAGGACGACACCTGCATCGGTGCCGAGGCATTGCTGCGTTGGCAGCACGAAGACGGCACCGTGGTACCACCGGACCGCTTCATCCCGTTTGCCGAGGATGCCGGATTGATCCAGTTGGTTACCCGGCGGGTGCTGGAACTGGTGGTCAAGGACCTGAGCGGCTTCTTCCGCCAGTACCCGGGCTTCCGCCTCGGCGTGAACCTGTCGCCGCGCGACCTGCAGTCGATGGACACTCCCCAGCTGCTGGCCGACATGCAACGCGCCATCGGTCCCGGCAATGGCCGCTTCGTGGTCGAAGCCACCGAACGTGGCCTGCTGGAGGAAGCCAGTGCACAGGACGTGGTGGCAGCGATCCATGCACTGGGCATCGAGATCGCCATCGATGACTTCGGCACCGGCTATTCCAGCCTCGCCTACCTGACCACCTATCGCTTCGACATCCTCAAGGTGGACAAGAGTTTCACCTCCACCGCCTGCACCGAGGCGGTCACCAGCCAGGTCGCCACCCACATCATCGAACTGGCACGCAGCCTGGGCATGCAGACCCTGGTGGAAGGCATCGAGACCCAGGAGCAGGCCGACTTCTTCCGCAACAAGGGGGTGATCTATGGGCAGGGTTACTTCTTTGGCCGGCCGATGCGGGCGGCGGAGTTGAGTGCATTCGTGCCGCTGCACACCCATCCTGAGCAGCATGCCGGCACGACAACGCAGCCACGCGGCAGGCCGGCCGCTGCACTGGATTGATTCCACGCAATGCGTATGCGCGGGAAAAGCGCGACGCTGATCACATGCGGAATGACCGCAGCTGTGGAAGCTTTCCATGCAATACGATTTTGCCGGCCGCATTGCGCTGGTTACCGGTGCCGCCTCCGGCATCGGCGAAGCAGTGGTGCGGCAACTGGCCGCGCGCGGCGCGCAGGTGATGGCCGCCGATATCGACGGCGATGCCGCCACCGCGGTGGCGATGTCACTGGGTCCGCAGGTCCAGGCCCTGCAGGTGGATGTCAGCGACCCGGATGCGGTGCGGCTGATGGTCAACACCTGCAACGAACGCTTCGGCGGCCTGCACCTGGCGGTGAACAATGCCGGCATCAGCGGTGCCAGCCTGCAGACCGCCGATTACCCGCTGGAAGAATGGCACCGCGTGCTCGGGGTCAACCTGCACGGCGTGTTCTATTCGATGAAGTATGAGATACCCGCGATCCTGGCCAGCGGCGGCGGTGCCGTGGTCAACATGGCCTCGATCCTGGGCAGCAATGGCTGGGCCGGCGCCGCTGCTTACGTGGCCGCCAAACACGCGCTGATCGGCATGACCAAGAGCGCGGCGCTGGAATACTCCGCGCGCGGGCTGCGGATCAATGCGGTGGGCCCGGGTTTCATCGATACACCGCTGCTGCAGGGCATGGACGAGCGAAGCCATGCCGGCCTGGTCGCACTGCACCCGCTCGGACGATTGGGTACGGCCGAGGAAGTGGCTGCAATGACCTGTTTCCTGTTGTCGGACAAAGCCTCGTTCATTACCGGGAGCTACCACCTGGTCGATGGCGGCTATTCATCGCGATGAATTGATGTAACTGCAGTTTCATTACGCGGATTCAGGTCCGCGTTGAGACGTCTCCGCTTGTCTGCGCCTAACGAATTGCTTACAAATCGGCTACGCCCGTCATGGTGGCGGGCACGTAGTCCGGCAATCACCAGGAGCATTCCGATGACGTTGTTACCGCTACGCCCGCGCCGCCTCAGCTGCGCTGTCCGCTTGTCATTATTGTGTCTGCTGCCCGGCGCGGCCTTCGCGCAACAGGCCCCCGACACCGCCCCCAAGACCCTGGACAGCATTCAAGTCACGGGTACCCGCATCAAGAAAGCCGAACTGGAAACCCAGGTCCCGGTGCAGGTACTTACCCGCGAGAGCATCGAACGTACCGGTTACAGTTCGGTCGCCGACGTGGTCCAGCACCTCACCGCCAGCGGCGCGTCATTGAGCACCAAGCTCAACTCCAGCGGCAACTTCGGCTTTCCTCCCGATGGCGGCGGTGTCGGCGCCGGCGCGGCCACGGTGGACCTGCGTCACCTCGGACCCAAGCGCGTGCTGGTACTGGTGGACGGCATCCGCTGGGTCAATGAATCCTCCGGCTCGGGCGTGGGCTCGTCGGTGGACTTGAACACCATTCCGCTGGCGATCGTGGATCGCATCGAAGTGCTGGAAGACGGCGCCTCCTCGATCTACGGTTCGGACGCGATTGCCGGCGTGGTCAACATCATCACCAAGAAGGGCGCCGAAGGCGGCCATGTCGAGGTGCAGTATGGCGACTACAACCTCAAGGGCGGTGATACCAGCAGCATCGACCTGAGCTTTGGCGGCAGCAGCGAGCGCGCGCAATGGATTGTCGGCGCCTCGTGGTTCAAGCAGAAGGAAATCTCCTCCCGGGAATACGAATGGGCCACGGTGCCGGTACCGGGCACCGGTCTGGCCAACGGCAGCTCGGCCACCCCGCAGGGTCGCCTGGTGTTCGCCGACCCCAGTGGCAACACCTACAACATCACCTCCAACAGTGGCGTCACCAATCCGGTATTCGACCCCAGCCAGACCGGCTGTACCCGCACAGATGACTACCACTGCTTCACCACCGCAGACCGCTACAACTTCGCCCCCAACAACCTGCTGCTGACCCCGAACGAGCGCAAGTCGGTGTTCGGCCAGGTGCGCTTTGAATTCACCCCGAACATCAGCGGCTGGTTCCGCGGCTTGTACAGCGAGCGCGAATCGGCCAACCAGGCTGCGCCCGAACCGTTCTTCCTCGGCACCGATGCCGGTGTGTACAACGAGTGGGCCGAAACCAAGCTGGTGATCTCGGCCAACAACCCGTACAACCCGTTCGGCTTCGACCTGACCACGATGGGGGCCAACCCCAACCTGTTCCTGATCGGCCGACGGCCTGTCGAAGGCGGCCCGCGCCGCTACGAGCAGGACGTCAAAACCTGGTATGCCGCCGGCGGGCTGGATGGTGTATTCGAGGTCAACCAGCGCACCTGGAACTGGGACGTCAACGTGATGTCCAGTGAGAGCAAGGCCACCCAGACCAACACCGGCAGTTACAACATCAAGCACATCAACCAGGCCCTGGGCGACCCGGCGGCCTGTGCCGCGATTGCCGGCTGCGTGCCGCTGAACCTGTTTGGCGGACCGGGCACCATTACCCCCGAGATGCTGGCCTGGATCTCGCCGATCGTGCGTGACCGCAGCAAGAACACGCTGTCACTGGGCTCGGCCAACATCACCGGTGAACTGTTCGACATCTGGGCGGGCCCGCTGTCCTTCGCCGCCGGTGCCGAGTGGCGCCGCTACAAGGGCGAATACCATCCCGACCCTATCACCGTGGCCGGTGAGTACAACGGCGTACCGTCGGGCGTGACCATCGGCAGCTACTCGGTGAAGGAAGCCTATGTCGAGTTCGACGTGCCGTTGGCGCGGGAAGGCTTCTGGGGCAAGAGCCTGGACCTGAGCATCGCCGGCCGCTACTCGGACTACTCCACCTTCGGCGGCACCGGCACCGGCAAGATCGGCCTGCGCTGGCAGCCGGCCGATGAGCTGCTGCTGCGCATGTCCTTCGCGCAGGGCTTCCGCGCACCGTCCATCGGCGAGCTGTACGGCACCCTGAGCCGCTTCGACGCAACCATCGTCGACCCCTGCAACAACGCCGCCTCCACCACGCCCAAATGCGTCGCCGACGGCGTGCCGCCGGGCTATGAGCAGGCCAATCCACAGATCTCGGTGGTCACCTCCGGCAACCGCGAGCTGGAGCCGGAAGAAAGCCGTTCGTTCATGGCCGGCGCGGTGTGGAGCCCGAGCTGGGCCGAGGACAGCAGCTGGGCCAGCAAGCTCGACCTGGGTGTGACCTTCTACCGCCACACCATCGACAAGGCGATCCAGGCACCGGATGCGCAGGCCATCATGGACCGTTGCATCGACAGTCGTGATGCCACCGCCTGCGCCAGCTATACCCGCAACGACCGCGGCCAGATCGTGCGCTTCGAGGACATCCTGGCCAACCTGGGCACCATCAACACCAGCGGCTGGGACTTCAACGCCCACTGGCTGCTGCCGGAAACCGGTTGGGGCCAGCTCGGCTTTGACTGGAAGGCCACCTGGGTGACGCGTTACGAGCTGATCAACGAATCCGGGCAAGCCGAGCCGAAGGGCCCGGGCATCGAAGTCAGTGACAGCTCGATCCCGGAATGGAGCTCGACACTGACCACCAACTGGGACTTCCACAACTGGAACGTGAACTGGACGATGCGTTACATCGACCGGCTGCGCGAAAGCTGTGCCGGTGCCAACGGCTTCGCGATCTGTACCGACAGCGTTGCCGACCAGCATTGGCTGGGCGCCACCACCTATCACGACGCACAGATCAGCTGGCGTACCGATGCGTGGATGAAGGGCGTGAAGGTGAGCGTTGGCGTCAACAACGTGTTCGACAAGAACCCGCCGATCTGCCTGAGCTGCACGCTCAATGGCTATGACCCGGGCACCTACGACCTGCCCGGCCGCTACACCTACGCCAAGCTCAGCATGGATTTCTGAGTTGGAGAACGACCAAGGGAGCCTTACGGCTCCCTTGGTTTCAGCATTGTTCTTGTGGGAGCGGTGTAAACCGCGAAGCTGGCAATGCCTGAGGCCGTGCAAGCAATGCAATTGCAGGCCAGACTGCAGCTGCGAGTCCATGAGCTTCGCAGTTTACACCGCTCCCACAAAAAAGCAGGAAGAAAGGTGCAGGATTGCTCAGCGCAGCAGCGCGCCAGCGAGCGCCATCAACAGCAGCACCAGCACCGGCAGCATGGACAGTCCGAAGCCAAGACCGCGGCTGGCGGGGTTGCCGACATAGGCACGCCAGTAGATCAAACGGCCGACCAGATACACCGCCCCCACGCCCGCCACCCATTCGGCCGGCCAGAAGCGTGCCGCGATCAGCATCGACGGGATCAGCGCGACCATCAATTCCAGGGTATTCATCTGCACGCGGTACATGCGCTCGAAGCCATCGTGACCGGTGACGGCCGGTGCCTTGACCCCATAGCGACCACGCGCGCGGCCAACCATCGCGGCGAAGAACAGGTATTGCAGCACCACCAGTGCGGTGATGATTTCCACGTAATGCATGCTGATCTCCGTTGCGTGTGTTTTCAGATGGGCAAAGGGTAGCAAGCGCAGCGATGGTGTTGCTGTGCTCCCTCTCTTTGGCCGAAGGCCAAGGGGAGGGTTGGGGAGGGGTGCTTTTGCTTTGGCTCAATGCAACAGCCCAAGCAAGATCAACAGCGCCCCCCATCCGCCCTTTCGGGCACCTTCCCCCGCAAGCGGGAGAAGGGAAAGCCTCGGTGCCCTGATTTTCAGGGGGGCCCTTGCTGTCAGGCCGGAATATTCTTCTTCGTCGAAACCTTCTTCGCAGCTTTCTTCACTGCACGCTTGGCTTCCACTTCCTCCGCCGCAGCTTCAACAACCGGCGCGTCACCCTCAGCTTCAGCGGCCGCAAGGGGCGCGGTCACAGCTTCAGCAGCACTCGGCACATCCACCACGTCCTCCGCACTGGCCTGCGCCATCGCGCCACGCGCGCGCGCCGGCAGCTTCAGGCGGTTGCCGGCGTCGTCGTACTCGATCAGCAACACGCCCGAATCATGGCGGCCGCTGATCTCGACGAAGCAGGCGCCGCCGATGAACGGCTCCAGCGTCATCACTGACTTCAGCGGTGTTGCCACCACCATCTGGAAGCCGAAGTTCTCGAAGATGTTCATCGCCAGCGCGGTGAATTCGTTGTCGGCCTTGTCGAAGGCTTCGTCCAGTACCACCGCGGCGTAGCGCGGCAGTTCGCCGTCTTCGCCGCCGAGCTGGTAGCGCAAGGCGGCCGCCAGACAGGTCGTGGCCAGCTTCTGCCGCTGGCCACCGGACTTGCCCGCGCCACTGCGGTAGATCTCAACCTGCTCGCGGGTTTCGGCATCCATTTCGACACCGATGAACTCCACGTGCAGGCGCACGTCCAGCACCTGCTCGCGCCAGCGGCGCAGCTCCGGCTCCTGCGCGCCAAGACGACGCACCAGCTCGCGCAGCACGTTGAACTGGGATTCGGCCAGCGAGCGATCCTCGGTCTGCTGATGGGTCAGCACCGCACGCAGCTGCAGCTGGAAATCCTGCACTTCCGGCAGGCGCCGGTCGTGCACGTCGATGGCCAGCACGGTGCCGCGGTTGAACGCCACCTGCTCCAGCGAGGCGTTGACCTCGTCCATGCGCTGCTTGATCGCCTTGTGCGCTTCGGCGGTGTGGCGCTGCAAGGCCAGCAGGTTGTTCTTGCTCTGGGTCTGCAGCAGCTCGAAGAAGCGGCCTTCGTGGCGCGGCAGGCCGTCGCTCTCGAGACGGGTCAGGCGCGCGAGGAAGTCGTCGGCGCTGGTCAGCGACACGGTGAAGTCACCGGAATCCTCCGGCCACTGCTGGGTGTATTTGCGGAAGCAATCCAGCAGGTGCTGGGTCAACTTGGCATCGCGGCCCTGGCTGCTACCCAGTTCCTCGGCCAGGCCACGCTCGATCACCCGGAAGTGGCTTTCCAGCGTTTCCAGATTCAAGCCCGGCAGGATCTGCAGGCGTGCCTCCAGGCCCTCGCGCTGCTGTTCGGTCAGCGGCGCACTGGAAACGCGCGACTGGCCGTTGTCACGCTGCTGCTCCAGGCGCACGCGCTCCCGCGAGAACTGCGCACGTTCCAGGCGCACATCTTCATAGGTGCGCTTGCCCTGGTCGCGCAGGCCGCGGGTCAGTTCGATCTGCTGGCCGATGCGGGCCAGGGCGCTATCGCCTTCGCGCAGGTCAACCAACTGCTCGTCGATATCACTCAGGCGCTGCAGGCGCGGGCCGACATCGATCTCGTCCCATTCGCGCTCGATCAGCGAGTGCGCGGCCAGCTGCTTTTCGTGGCCACTTTCGCGCTGCTTGCGCAGCATCGCCACGTCGGCCTCGCTGCGCGCGATGCGCTGCGCAAGCTCCTGGCCCTCGCGCTCGAACACGCGGCGCTTGTCGCGGTTGTCATGGCCCAGCATCCAACGCTTGCGGTCATTGACCGCGTGGCGGTCATCCTTCTCGTAGCGGTCGCCGGGATGCTTGATCTGGCCTTCGCGGGTGATCGCGCGGTCTTCGTTGCGCAGCTGGCCGGCGTTTTCCACGCAGGTGTAATCGAAACGACGCTGCAGCTCGTTGTAGACCCAATCGCCATACGGATGATCGCGCAGCTGCAGCTTGTGGATCAGCGAGCGCTTCTCCGGCTCGCGTGCGTGCAGCAGCTCGTTGTCGCGGATGCGGAAGTAAACCAGCTTGGTACCCAGGTGGGTACGGTTGGCCCACTCGGCGACCTGCTGGTGATTCTTTTCGTCGACCAGCAGCGATTGCGCGAAGCCATGCAGCACACGCTCGATGGCACCGCGCCAGCCGATCTGGTCCTCGCGCACCTGGATCAGTTCGCCGACGAAGGGCAGCGAAGACTCGGACAGGCCGGTGTCATCGCACAGGCGCGCGCGCAGCTGCTGCAACGGCGCCGGGATCGAACTCGGCGCGGCCTTCAGCGATTCCAGTTCCACCCGCAAGGCGGCAAAACGTTTCTCGTCATCACGGCGCTCGGCCATGCGCTCGGCAATGGCGTCGTCCACCGTACCGGCGCCGGACTTGGTGCCATCGATCAGCGCACGTGCCTGTTCCACCTGTTCGGAGAAGCCGCTGGCGGTTTCGGCCAGGACCATGCCGAGTTGGCGGCAGGCACCTTCCAGCTGCTTGCGGCGGCGACTGCGTTCTTCCACTTCGCGTTCAATGCGGGCGCGTTCGCGCTCCAGCTCGTCGACGCGTTCACCGCCCTGCTCGCGCTGCTGGCGTTCCAGCTCGACCAGCTTCAGTTCGTGGTTGTCCAGCGACTGCCGGCGCTGCCCTTCCTCGCCCATCAGGCCGCGGTCGAGCATCTCCACTTCCTTCAGGCGCTCGTTGACCAGCTCCAGGCGCTTTTCCTCGCGGAAGCCGTCGATGCCGATCTGCAGGTCTCGCAGGGTCGCCACGCCCTTGCGCAGCGTCATCAGGTCCTGGTGGAAATCACGCGCCGGGGTCAGCGTTTCGACCTGGCGGCGGGCGGTGACCACGGCGTGGTGGGCGCCATCGAGTTCGGCGAAGTCTTCGACCAGGCGATCGGCCGCCTCGAAGGTGCGCGGCTCTTCCAGCATGAAGCCCCGCAGGAAGCCATTGAGATCGCCAAGGTTCTTGGCCGACTGGGTCTTGTGCAGCAGGCGCAGCGCCATGTCGTTGCCGATGCCCAGCAGATGACGGAAGCGCTCGGCATAGCCGGTGAAGCTGTCGAAGTGGCCGACGTCCTCGCCCAGGCGGCCGCGCAGCTTGCGCAGGTCCAGGTCGAAGCCTTCCATCTCGGTGGCCAGGTCGAAGCGACGCGGGATCACCATGTAATGCTTGCGCACATCGTTGGCCGAGGTGCCGGAGCCGGCAATCCAGAACAGGCGCACGATCGACACCGCATCGCCGCGGGCGTTGAGGTATTCCAGCGCCAGCGCACTCCAGGTAGCGCCCTTGCGCAGGTACTGGGTGGCGATTTCGCCGGACTCGCTGTCCTGCTGGTCGGCCCAGGCACCACGCACATACGACACCAGCGAGCGGTCACGACCGGAGCGCTCGGCTTCGCGTGCGGCGGCGTTGAAGTCGACGATGCTGGGCGGCGTCAGCAGCGCGCTCATGCCATCGAGCAGGGTCGACTTGCCCGAGCCGGAACGGCCAACGAACAGGAAGCCACGCTCGGCGATCGGCACTTCGGTCAGGCCGGAGAACGTGCCCCAGTTGAGCACCTGCAGGCGGCGCATGCGGAACTGGTTCGCGCGCGCATCGCTGGCCGGGTCGTTGAACAACGCGGCATTGGGAAGCAGGGTGTGGGAAGTGGTTTCCATACGGCTCATCCTTCAGCCGCCACGCAAGGCGCGGCGGTGGTCATTCTGGTCAGCGTGGCGTGGGTGCCAGGCATCATTCGGCGGGGGTGCCGCTGGTGTTGTCTTCATCATCGGCAACCGCCTCGGTGGCGGCATCGCCGTCGCGCAGCTGGCGGTAAGCCTCGACCAGGGTCTGCACGTCCTCGGCCGAGAACAGCAGCTTCAGCGCCGGCGAGACTTCGTAGCGGTCTTCGCTGCCGCGCAGCTTGGACAGCAGCTGGTTCTCGCGCAGCTTGGCGATGGCCGCCGCCACGCGCTTGCCGTAGCCGGCCTGGTCGGTGGAGACGTTCTTCTGGTAGATGCTCATCGCTTCCACCAGCTGGAACTCGGCCACCACCGCGCGTTCGCCGCGGGTATCGGCTTCGGCCAGCTGCTGGCGCAGGAACAGCAGCAGCACCGACTCGATGAAGGTCAGCGGTGCGGCGCGCAGCAGGTTGGGCGAGTCGAGTTCGGCGGTGTCGAACTGACGGGTGAAGGCAACGCCGCCGTCGCGGTCCAGTACCAGCTCCAGGAACAGTTCGCACAGCAGGCTGCGCACTTCGTCTTCATTGCGCAGCAGTGCCGCCCACTGCGCCGGCTGGCGCTGGGCATCCACGCTGGGGCCGGCCAGCAACAGGCACAGCGCGCGGCGTGCATCGACCGGCAGGCGGCCGCTGTCGCCGACAAACAGGGCACCGCCGCTCAAGGTCGGTGCGGCCGGTGCCGGCGCGGTTTCCATTTCGGTTTCGGTCTCAGACCAGTTCATCGCGTCTTTCCTTGAGGAACCAGATCAGCGGCACGCGGGCGCGTCGCACCACGCCGTCACCGCCGGTCCATTCCACGGTTTCCAGTTGGTCGGTCATCACCCTGCCATGGCGGGTGCCGATGGAGAGATAGCCGATGACGCTGCCCAGGCCCTGCCGCGCCGGCCGCTCGCGCAATACCTGCGAGATGCTCAGGCGCGGGCGCGAACCCAGCAGCATGAAGAGATTGTCTTTCAGCGTGCGCACATCGATTTCCGACTGCGCGACCAGGTCGCCGACGCTGTCGAGGGTGATCTCGGCCGCTTCGGCGTAATAGATGGAGGTGTCTACCTGATGCGTGCGCGGGTCATGCAGGCGCCACTGCCCGATCGAGCGGATGCGCGCCGAGGACAGCGGCAGCACGAAGCCGGTGGGCGCGGTCGGCCGCACTTCGTCGCGCAACTGCAGCGCCTGGCCCTGGGCCTGCTTGAGCAGTTGGTTGAGGCGGCGCTGTTCCAGGTAGCCACGGCTCTGCACGAAGCCACGCAGGCTGCGGGCGAAGTGCTGCATCACCTCGTGCACCTGGCCACCACGCTCCAGCAGGGTGCTGGTGAAGTTGCGCAGGAAATTGCGCTCGTTGCGGTCCAGCTTGCGGGTGAAGCCACGGTTGAGCACGGTGTCCAGCGCAACGTCGAGTTCGGCGCTGCGCTGCGGATCGTTGAGCAGGTCCCAGAAGGCCTGGAAGCTGCGCCCGGCATCGGACTCGCCAATCACATCGACGCCGTTGAACAGGCGGTCGAGCACGTCGCCGCGCGCGCCTTCGTCGTCGATGATGCGTTCGCGGAAACGGCGGTTGAGCTGCTCGAAGTCATCGCGCACGCGGCGGAAGTCCTCGGCCAGGTCATCGGCCAGGCGGATCACGTCGCGGGTGCGTTCCAGCGCGCGCTTGCCGTCCAGCGCACTGACCTTGCCGGTGGACACCTGGGCGATCTCGGCATCGATGCGGTCACGCTCGGCCTTCAACGCGGCCAGCCGTGCTTCCGGGTCGGCTTCGGTCTGCTGTGCCAGCTGCGAGATCTGCTGCATCACCATCGCCAGCCGGCTCTCGGTGGCCAGGCTGGCATTGTGCTCAACGCCGGCGATGAAGCGGATGGCCTGCACGGCCTGCCGCGACAGCTCGTATTCCTCCTCGCTCGCACCCTCGGGCAGGCGCCGTACCAGCCAGCCCTGGGCCAGCCAGTAGGCGATATAGGCCTGGGCGGTGCGCGGCAGCTCGACATCCAGCTCCTCGCCATTGAGCGCATCGAGCTGCTGCTGCAGGCGTTCGGCGAGGATGGAGCCGGGGATGCGGCGGTCCGCTTCCAGCAGCAGGCCCTGCAACAGGCCCACCAGCACCGGCGCACGGTCGGAGGCCAGCAGTTTCCATAGCGGCTGCTCGCGCAGACGCTGGTAGCCGGCGATACGTTGGCGGTACTTCATCGAGCGCGTGCGTTCCCTGGGCTCAGCGTCGGGCGTGGCCGACTTCGATGAAACGCAGGAACTCGGCGCGGGTACGCGCGTCGTCGTGGAAGGTGCCGCGCATGCGCGAGGTGACCATGCTGACGCCACGCTTGTGGATGCCACGGGTGGTCATGCACTCGTGCGCGCCTTCCACCACGATGCCCACGCCCATGGGCTGCAGCACGTCCTGGATAACGTCGGCGATCTGCGCGGTCATCTTTTCCTGCACCTGGAAGCGGCGTGCATAGGCCTCGACCACACGCGCCAGCTTGGAGATGCCGACCACGCGGCCGTTGGGCACGTAGCCGACATGCACGCGGCCGATGATCGGCGCCATGTGGTGCTCGCAGTGGCTTTCGTACTCGATGTCACGCAGCACGATCATCTCGTCGTAGCCGGCCACTTCCTCGAAGGTGCGGGCCAGGTACTCGCGCGGGTCGTCGTTATAGCCCTTGAACCAGTCGCCATAGGCCTCGGCTACCCGGCGCGGGGTATCGAGCAGGCCTTCGCGGGTGGGATCTTCACCGGCCCAGCGCAACAGGGTGCGCACGGCCTCTTCGGCCTGGGCTTGGGTGACGGACGGGTTCTTGGAATCGGCCATTACAGAACTGCGCTTGGATTACGGGGTAGACATGCTACCAGCCGGGGGTGTGGAGGAGCATTTACAGGGCCTGGCGCGGCCCTGTCGGGTTGCCTGACCCAGGCCTATTCCATTGTTTTATATCGATTTTTATAAAACCCTAAAGCGCGGCGCACTAGTGTTGCTGTGCTGCAGCCTGCTTGGCCGTCACGGTATCGCGCTCCAGCGCCTGCAACAGGCTGGGCGCACGCGGGGTGGCGATATCGGCGACGCGCCAGCTGCTGCCCTGGCGTTGCAGGGTCAATTGCAGCTGCAAGGGCTGCTGGGCATCGTCGAGCTGGGTGCTGGCGCGGAGCTGGCCGCCTGCCAATGGCTGGATGTCGAAGCTGAGCTGGCGCAGGTCCTGGGCGGTGTCCTGGCAGTCGCAGAGCGGATCGCCGTCCAGATAGCCGACTTCGCCGGCGTACGCGTCGCTATTGGCCTGCATCGCAGCGATCAGGGCCGGTGTGTAGACCTCTTCGTCGGGCAGGATGGCGTCCAGCCCGGCATCCGGGTGGTAGCCGGCGTAGATGTGGCTGAGGAAGCTGCGGGCGCTGCTGATGTCCTGCTCGGTAATGCTGGCCGTTGCCGTTGTTGGCTCCGGTGTGGCGGTGGCCGGTGCGTCCTTGTTGCAGCCGGTTAGTGCCAGGAGCAGCAGTGCGGTGGTTGCCAGGGTTTTCATGGGCGTCCTTGCGTGTTCGTTTGACGGGTCTTTTTAGGCGCGTCGGTTGTGGAAAGCAAAGGTTTTGAAGCACCCCTCCCCGGCCCGGCCCTTCGCCTACGGCGAAAGGGAGGGAGACAAGCGCTCTGCCCCCTCCCTTTGGCGCAACACCGTAGCCCGGGTAAGAAGCGCAGCGCACCCGGGGCTGTTGGCTGGCCGCCTGACAGACGCCGAGAGCCCCGCCTCCCGGGTGCGCTGCGCTTACCCGGGCTACGCGACTACGGCGCAAGCCGTTGTGCCAGGCCTGACCAACGGCTGGCGTGGCGGGCCAGGGCGGCCTCGATGACCTCGGCGCTGCCGGCCATGTGCAGGCCGTTACGGGCGCGGGTGATGCCGGTGTACAGCAGCTCGCGGCTGAGCACGCGGTTGTCGCGGCGTGGCAGCTGCAGCCAGACCTGGTCGAATTCAGAGCCCTGCGCCTTGTGCACAGTCATCGCAAACGCGCTTTCGTGCAGCGGCAGCGCCGCCGGGTGGAAGGCGCGCGGGTTGGCCGGGTCGTCGCCGGGGAACCAGGCGCTGATGCCGCTGCCATCGCGCAGGCAGATGCCGACATCGCCGTTGAACAGACGGTGGCGGTAGCTGTTCTCGCCAATGATCAGCAGGCGGCCGTGGAACCAGCCCGGGCCCAGCGTGCGGCCACGATTGCCACCCAGCAGTTCCTCGATGCGGGCGTTGAGACCACGCGCACCTTGCGGGCCTTCGCGTACGGCGGTGAGCAGGCGCATACGCCCGGCCAGCGCCAGCGCGTCGGCCGGCGTGGCGGCATCGGCCAGCGCCTGCCAGTACTGCTGCAGCGGCTCACGCCAGGCCTGCAGGGGGTCAATATCGCCTTCGTGGAAGTGCACGCCGGTGAGTTGCGCGTCGCGCAGCAACTGCAAGGCCTGCAGCGCGTCGCCGTCGCGCATGGCGCTGGCCAACGGTGCCAGCTGCAGGGCTTCACTCTGCCGATAGCCGCGCTGCAGCTGCACGCGGGCACCAGCAAAGTCCTTGGGGTTGGTTTCCACGGCGTCGGCGGGCAATTCGCCCAGCAGCGGGCGCAGTGCATCCGCATCCGTAGCCGTCGTGCGCCGGCCATCGCCGGCGGCACGCAGGATGGCACTGAGCACGTCGCCGGCTTCCACCGAAGGCAGCTGGTCCGGATCGCCGAGCAGCACCAGACGGGTGCCGGGGGCGATGGCTTCGACCAGCTTGGTCATCAGCGGCAGGTCGATCATCGAGGCTTCGTCGACCACGATGACGTCATAAGGCAGCGGGTTGTCAGCGTGGTGGCGGAAACGCGGCGAGTCCGGAATCACGCCGAGCAGGCGGTGCAAGGTGGTGCCGGTGCTGGGCAGCTGTTCGCACAGGGTACTGTCGATGCCGGTGGCGGTCAGTTTCTGCAGGGCGTGGCGCAGGCTTTCGGCCATGCGCTCGGCGGCGCGGCCGGTTGGCGCGGCCAGGGCGATGCGCGGCGCGGGCTGGTTTGCGGCCTGCGCCTGCGCGGCCAGCAGCACCAACAGGCGAGTGATGGTGGTGGTCTTGCCGGTGCCGGGGCCGCCGGTGATCAGCAGCAGATTGTGGCGCAGGGCGGTGGCTGCGGCGCGGGCTTGGTGGTCTGGAGCCCTACCCTCTTCCGCCCTTCGGGCACCTTCTCCCGGAGGGAGAAGGGAGTGGTCCAACTCGGCTGCAGGGCTGTTGCCCCCTCTCCCTCCGGGAGAGGGCTGGGGTGAGGGTGCGTCGAACAGGTCTGCCTGCTGGTTTTCAGGTGCCGCCTGCCCCGAAAACAATCGAGTAAACACGTCAGCCAGGCCAGCCACATCGCCACCCGCAACCGGCGCCTGCCCGATCTTCTGCAACCCGCTCGCCAAGCGGCGCTCGTATTCGCGGTAGCGGCGCAGATACAGCAGCCCGTTCTCCCATACCAAGGGTGCCTGCCGCGATTCCACGCGGTTATCCACAGCTGTGGATATCCACTTGGATGCCTCCAGCTGCGCTATCCACACGTCGGCAGCCGGCCATTCCACGCCGGCATCCACCAATCGCTGCGGCTGGGTCGGATCAAAGCCCGCATGCCCCTGCGATACCGCCAGCGACGCCAGCGCAGCCGCGGCCAGCACCACGTCCGGCGTGTCCGTATCCAGCCGCCGCAGGCTCTGCGCCAGGGCGTGGTCCAGCGCGCGCAGGACGCCGGCTTTGTTCAATGCGGCCAGCAGGCTCATGCCTCGCCTCCCAGTCGTGCCAACAAGGCCGCATGGCCGTCGCGGCCACCGGCAAACAATTCATCCACCGCATGCACCAGCTCCGGTGCGAAGTTGTGCGCGTACAGGCCCGGCGACTGCGGACGCGTTGCATCCAGGCCACGGCAGAACAGGTAGCGGATGCCACCGAAATCCCGCGCATAGTCGTAACCAGCACCGATGCGGAAGCGCAGCCAGCGATGCAGCGCCACGGTGTAGATCAGCGCCTGCAGGTCGTACTCGCTATGGCGCATGGCCGCGTCCAGCTGCACCGGGGCGTAATCGGGCAGCCGGTTGGATTTGTAATCCAGCACATACCAACGCCCTTCGCGGACGTAGGTAAGGTCGATCTTGCCGGTCATCAGTCCTTCCAACTGACGGCGCAGGCCGAAGCCGTTGCGGCCGCGTACCACCCCGTGGGCATGCAGCACGCGCAGCAGGGCCGGCACCGTAGTCGGCTGCATGGCGAAGTGGAACTCGATTTCCGCGCGACGCTCGCCTTCGCCCAGCGAATGCAGGGCACCGCCCTCGGGCAGGGTGACGGTGAGGGTCTGGCCGATCAGCTCGGTCAGCAGCGCTACGCCGTCTTCGATCTCTTCGTCGATATAGCCATCGGCGCGCATTGCCTTGGCGATGATCTCGCCCTGTCCTTCGGGTGCCTGTCCGCCGGGCTGCCAATCACGCCAGATGCCGAAGTCGACGTTCTCCAGCGCGGCATGCAGCACGTTGCCGAAGCGGCTGCCGGCAAAGCGCGGATCAAATACTTCCGGTTGTGCAGCTGCAGCTTCGGGGGCCGGCTCGGCATCCACATCGACCTGCGCCGGTTCGTCGGCGGCGCCGCCGCTGTCCTCCGTGGCGGCCGCGGCGGTGTCGTGGCCGCCTTCGGCATGGGCAAGCTGGGTGAAGCTGTACACCCACCAATCGTGCGGCACGCTGCGGCGTACCTCGCGCACCGGCGGCAAGGCCTGCTCGCGTTCGGGCGGCAGGCGCGCGGGCAGCGCCGCGCTCTCGCCTTCGATCACCTGGATGTCGGCATGCTCGGGCAAGCCCTGCAGCATCGGCCCGAGCCGCGAGCTGGCCAAGCCAGTCAAGGCACCCCCACTTATCCACAAGGCATGTTCGGCGCGGGTCAGGCCGACGTAGAGCAGGCGCGCGGTTTCGGCCTCTTCATCGTCGCTGACCTGCTGGCCGACGGCCTTCCAGGCCGGGTCTTCCTTGTCGATCTTCCAGTGCAGTACGCGTTGCTCACCGTCATGCACGGTGCGGTGGTTGCTGCTGTCCGGCGCGTTGGTGGCGATGCCGACAAAGGGCAGGTAGACCAGCGGGTATTCCAGGCCCTTGCTCTTGTGCAGGGTGATGATCTGCACGCGGCGGGCATCCGATTCCAGCCGCAGCAGCTGCGCTTCGTCGCCTTCGTCGGCATGGGCGATCTGGGTCTGCAGCCAGTCGAGCAGGCCGTGCAGGCCGATGCTGCGGTTGCTGGCCTCCTGCAGGGCTTCGGCCAGCTGCAGGTAGTTGGTCAGGCGGCGCTCGCCGTCGATCAACAGCAACAGCCGCTCGGCCTGTTCGGCACACAGGTCCGACAGCAGGGCGAGCACGCCGCCGCGCTGCCAGCGCTCCCGCCACTGCAGCAGACGTTCCTGATGCAGGCGCTGTTGTTCGCCTTCATGTTCCATCGCGGCGATGGCGGCGGCGCTTTCGCCCAGCAGCACCGTGGCCAGCGCGGCGCGCAGACGGCCTTCGTCGGCCGGTTGCAGCAGGGCCAGCAACAGCAGCCGCAGTTCATGCGCCTCGGTACTGGCAAACAGGCTCTGCTTGCCTGCAGCTACCGCAGGGATGCCGAGCGCGGCCAGGGCCTGCTGCACGCGTGATGCCTCCTTGTGCGAGCGCACCAGCACGGCGATATCGCCCGGCTGCACCGGCTTGCCATCGAGCAGCGCGCGGCCTTCGCGGGCGGCGCTGAGCACCCTGTGGATATCTGCCACGCAGGCGGCGGTGGCGGCATCGCGCGAGGCGTCGGCTTTCAGCGGTTTGCCATCGGCGTCGCCCGCAATCAGCTGCAGGGTGAGGGCCGGCGCGGCCTTGCCGTCGAACAGGTAGTCGGCGTCGCTGCGCTTGCTGCCCGGCAGTACCGGCTCGAACTGGATGCGCTCGTCGAGGAAGGCCTCGGGGCCGGCGTTGTCGTACAGCGCCTGGATCGCGCGCAGCACACCGGGGCGTGAGCGGAAGTTGCGGTCCAGTGCCGGCGCGGCTTCGGCCAATGCCTTGGCCTGCAGATAGGTGTGCACGTCGCCACCACGGAACCCGTAGATCGCCTGCTTGGGGTCGCCGATCAGGAACAGCGCAGCGTCTCCATCATCGGCGGCGAACACGCGGCGGAAGATGTCCCACTGGCGCGGGTCGGTGTCCTGGAACTCGTCGACCAAGGCGAAGCGGTACTGCGCGCGCAGGCGTTCGGCCAGATGTGCGCCATGTGGCCCGTGCAAGGCATTGGCGACATTGTCGATCAGATCGTCATAGGTCTGCTGGCGGCGCAGCTGCTTGAGCTGGGCCAGCCGTTGGCGGACTTCGCTGCGCAGCTGGTGCAGCAGCACGATGGACTGCTGGCGCTGCCACTGCGTCACCTGCCCCAACGACTGCAGGTAATCGGCGATCAATGGCTGCAACGGCGATTGCGGGGTGCTGCCGGCCTTGGCCTTGTTGGTCTTGGCGGTAAGCGCCTCAAGCGTGAGCCGCTCCAGCCGTTCGTCCAGTTCGGCGCCCGGGTCCGGGTGCCGGCTCCACTGCAGCAGTTGCTGGAACAGCGGCTCGATCCAGTCGGACTTGTAGCTGGACTTGTTGAGGATGCCGCCTTCCAGCGCGCCGCGAAGCTGTTGCAGATAGCTTTCGCCGTGCTCGGTAATGCCGGCGGCCAGACGCTGTGCCGCGCCGTCGCGGAAGTGGCGCGGGTCTTCGAGCAGGGTTTGCGGTGGCTGTGGATAAAGCGGCAGCTCGGCGGCCAGGGCGGGCAGATCGCGGGCCAATGCATCGGGACTTTTCCACAGCCCCAGCAGCGCCTCCAGGTGCTCGCCCTGTCCTGCGTGCAGGCGCCACAGGTCGGCTGCCAGTTCGTCATGCAGTGCACGGGTATTGGCCAGCAGCTCTGGCGCGGCGAAGGTGTGGCCGCTTTCCAGTGCGTACTCGCCCAGCACGCGGGTGCAGAAGCCGTGGATGGTGAAGATCGAGGCCAGGTCGGTTTCTTCGGCGGCAATGCGCAGGCGCCGGCCCAGCTGCGCGGCGCTCTCGCTGCCCTGCTGCAGGTGGCGTTGCAGGATGGCGCGGGTGAGCGTGGTTTCCGGGCTGTCGTCTTCTGCGGGATGGCTGTCGACCACGCGCGCGGCCAGTTCCAGGCGCTCGCGGATGCGCTTGCGCAGTTCCTGGGTGGCGGCGTCGGTGAAGGTCACCGCCAGGATCTGGCCCATGCGCAGGCCCTGCTCCACCACCAGCCGGGTGAACAGCGTGGCCAGGGTGAAGGTCTTGCCGGTGCCGGCACTGGCCTCGATCAGGCGCAGGCCGTCCAGAGGCAGGTGCAGATACGGATCCTGCTGCAGCTCGGCGCTCATGCGGCACCTCCGCTGGAGGCCGCGGTTTCAGCATCGAAATCGGGCAATACGCGGCCCTCGCGCAGCGCGGTGAATATCAACAAGGCGTTGTGGATAAATCTGTGAGTAGTGATTGGCGATGCGAACGGATCGCTGCCGCGCAAGGCCAGTTGCAGGGCTTCGCCATTGCGCTCGCCCCAGCTGTGTTCACTGCCGAACCAGCGCGACTGCGCGGCGTTCTCGCGCTTGTCCGGATCGGCGTTATAGACCTCCCAGCCGGTGTAAGGGGCAAACAACAGCGGTGCCTGCATGCCTTCGGAACGCAGGCGCAGCAAGGCTTTCAAGGCTGTTTTTGCCGCCTCCGGTGACAGTTCCGGCAAGCGGTGGGGGCCATAGCCGGCCTGCCCGTTGTCATGGAACTGCAGCAGCGCGGTGGGCACCCCGGCGGCGTTGCGCAACAGCCAATCCAGTCCGCCGCGCAGCACATACGCCACCCCGGGTGCACCCGCCTGGAGACGGATCAGGCCCTGTGGATGAATTTGATCGACACGCCCGTGCAGGCGCACGCCATCCACCTCTACCTCGTAGCGTTGCGAGTCCAGCGGCTGGCCGTCGTACCACTGCGAAAACGCCTCCGCGCAGGGCCGGATGCGGCCGAGCATGCGCTCGAACTGCTGCCGCCCCAGCGCACCGGACGGCAGCAGCGCGCGCGCCCGCAGGCGCTGGTACAGGCCGGCTTCCTGACCCTGCAACAAGGCGCTGAGCACGTGTTGCTGCAGGGAGGAATGCAGTCGGCCGCCGCCGGGCACCAGCAGCGGTTCGATGTCTTCGCTGTCATCGATTTCGCCGGCCAGGCGCAGGCCCAGGCGTTGGCTGAGGAACTGCCCGGCGGGATCACTGATGAAACGCCGCAGCGCATCCAGCGACAGGCTGTCGTCATTGAGCGCGGCCGGTAGCGGTGCGGCCAGCGGGCCCGCGAACCACGGCGCCAGCCGTTGCCGGCTGCCCCCGACCGCGCTGGCGGCCGGGTGCCACTGACGCCGGTAGCTGAAGCGGCGCGGCTCGCCATCGCCGCCAAATGCCGCCGGGGCGAACGGCTGCAACGGGTGCCGCACCACCAGGTGCTTGCGTGCCTGGGGAGAATCCTGGTGGTAGGCGGCGGCCGCATTGACCAGCTCGCTGACCAGCACCGAAGGCTCGCGCACGCTGCCGTCGCGGGCATCGGCGCCCAGATAGCTCAGGTAGAACACCTCCTGGGCCGAAGCAAACAACTGCAGGAACAGGAAGCGGTCATCCTCGCGCAACGAGCGGTCGCCGTAACGGCGACGGTCGGTGCCCAGCTCGGCGGTGAGTCGGCTGAGGCCAGCAGCCGGGTCGCGGCGCGGGAAGTCGCCGTCGTTCAAGCCCAGCACGCAGATCACCCGGAACGGCAGCAGGCGCATCGGCACCATGCGGCCGAAGCTGATGCCGCCGGTCAGCAGCGGTGCGCGGGTATCGGCCTCGGACAGCACCGAGGCGAAATGTGCACGTACTACTTCCGCCGGTACCGGCGCGTCGAAGCCGGCGCTGCTGGCTTCCTCGGCGAATTCGTTGACCAGCTTGCGCAGGCGATCCAGTGCGCGCACCGCAGACGGTTCGGTTGGTGTCTCCGGCAGCAACGCCAGCAGCAGGCCGAGCAGGCGCTCGCGCCATTGGTTGGGGCTCAGCGCTTCGCCCAGGGTCTTCTGGTGGCGTGCGAGAACACGTAGCAGGCGGATCAGCGCATCGAGCGCGGCCAGGCCGCCACCTTCCAGCTCCGGCCACGGTGCGACACCGCCGATGTCCTCGTCGCTGCCGCTGGCGTGGCCGAGCAGCAGCCGGTCCAGCGCGAACTGCCAGGTGTAGGCGTCATCGGCCGGCGCCTGATGTTGCTTGCGGTGGCCGGCATCCAGGCCCCAGCGCGCACCCGCGGCCTGCAACCAGGCATGCAGGCGTTCGAAGGCGGCCGCATCCAGGCCGGAGGCCGATGCCAGCGGCGCGCTGGCCAGCAGGTCGAGGATTTCATTGAGGCCGAAGCGCGATACCGGCAGGCCCAGCAACTGCACGAACACCTCGGCCAGCGGCTCGCCCTGCAGCGGGCTGGCATCGGCCAGCGCCCAGGGAATATGTGCGTCGTTGCCGCCACGGCCGCCGAATACCGATTCCAGGTAGGGCACGTAGGGATCGATATCCGGCGCCAGCACTGCGATTTCGCGCGGCTGCAGCGGCGGGTCGAAGCGCGGGTCTTCCAGCAGCGCGCGCAGCTGGTCATGCAGCACCTGCATCTCGCGCAGGCGGGTGTGGCAGGCGTGGATCTGGATGCTGGGGTCGTCCAGGCGCAGCGCTTCCCGCAGGGGGGGCGAGGGCAGCGCGCGGCGATGGAACAGGTCCGCCTGCAGCCGGTGCAGCAGGCTGTCGCCGAGACCTCCCTCGTCCAGGCCCGGCACCGGCACGCTTTCCGGGTCCACATAGGCGGCGATTTCACCGCTGGGGTGGACCACTTCGTAGTCGCCCAGCACCGCCATGAAGTCGCGGCCGGCCTCGCCCCAGGCCTGCAGCAAGGGGTTTTCGCCGGCCTCGATGCCGAACGGCTCGGCCAGGCCGCTGCGCAGCTTTTCCTTCAGCGTCTGCAGATCGCCCCAGTACGAGCGGGTCGGCGTCGGCATATAGAAATGCAGCGTGCCGACCCGCGCCTGGGTGGCGATCACCCGCAGCACGTCCGGCGAGACATTGAGCGTGGCAAAGGCGAACAGCCGCTGCGGCAGGCCCTGCGGCAAGGGCTGGTGCGCGCCTTCGAAGCGGGCCAGGTAGTCGTTGATGCGGCGCGCGCGGTAGTTCTGGCCACCGGCGATGTAACGCCACAGGATGGCCTGCGGGTCGTCCGGCTCGGCCCCGTCCTCCCAGCGCAGCAGCCAGTCGCGGCGCCAGGCCTGGTATTTCTCGAACACCCCGCCCAGCTCGGCCGCCAGCGCCCAGGGGCGCAGCGGATCGTCGCGGTCCAGGTAGGCGCGCAGCCCGGCCATCGCCGGCTTCTGCATCAGCGCGCTGTCGGTCAGCGCCCCATACAGCCGCCAATGCAGGCCGCTGGCGCCCAGGTCATCGCGCTCGCCGGGCACGTTGGCCTTCAGCGCCTTGGCGACGAACTCGCCCGGGGTCAGGAACTCCAGGTTGGCCGACACGCCATATTCGGCGGCCAGCGTCGATTGCAGCCAGCGCCGCATCGCCACCTGCGGGATCAGCACGATATCGGCGGCCAGCAAGGGCTGGCCGGGCGCCGGCTCACGTAGCGCATGGGCCAGCAGCTGGGCCAACACATCCAGGGCATTGGAGTGGTACAGGCGGAAATCGGGGGCATTGCTCATCGCGCCATCTTGCCGCAGTGGGATGGTTTCGACGAGCGATATGGGGGCCTGGGGTGGAACGATGGTGGGGTGGCAGTGTTGGATGGACTCCGGCAAAGCTCAATCACCCGCACGTTACGCAGCCCCATCGAAGCCGCCGCAGAGTGTGCGTTTGCCTAATCGAATAGGTATGACCTCGACGGCCCCGTGCCCAGCCGCTTCTCTTTGCTTGAATGATTATCGACAAGAATGACTTGGGGGCCCTGTCTGCGGAAGTACTCCACAGGCAATGCGATGTCCTTGTCACCCACATTGATGAGCTCCAGCTCTACTCGAATCGTCTCACCAGCGAAGCTGCAGGGATCATCGATCAAGCAATGTGCCCGCAGCTCAAGTTTTGGTTGCGCCCCTGTACACATCGCGACCGCAGGTGCCATCGCTAGTACCGCAACGATGCCACTGAGGAAATGGCGAAGGGAGCACCATGCTCTGTTCTTCGGGAGCTTCGATCCCGGATTTGTTTTCAAACTCTCAATCACCTCGCATGCTCTTCTCCCGATTTATCGTCGAATCAACGGCCATCCAGAATTCGTAGCTCGGCGGTGGCAAATACCTCATCAGCCTGCCCCGCAACGGGAGCCAGATAGAAGTTGAACCTCACAGTGAGATCGACCGGCCGCAACGCAAACATCGAGATGTCGTCTGCCTGAATTCTCCACGGGACGCGAATCGATTTTCCTGGAGGGAGAGTTTCCATTTTATTGAATAGTTCGCGCATCGGCGGCCCCATGCGGAAACGCTTTTCTTTGCCGGAGTGGTTATCCACAAAGATCATCTTGGGACCTTGCTCGCGGAAGTAGCGTAGTGGCAGGTCAACTCCCTCTTCCCCTCGATTCTTCAACTCCAGTTCAACATCAATCACCTCACCCATGAAGCGGCAGGGGTCACCGTAGAGGCAGCGCGCACGTACTTCGATCATGGTTTCAATCTCTTCGCTGTGAGCGGGAGTGGATTGCACTAGGAGAATCACGAGTGCTAAGAACGTACGGCAGAACATAGAACCTCCCGTTCAAGCTTTCTGCTTAGTAGCTCCCTCACTTCGATTCCTATATTCCAAACATGCCGAGGCTTGAGGGTTGTGCTGTATCGCTCCGACATCATGGTTGCCTCTGGATCAGCATCTATTTCTGCGTTTCGTGCCATGACGATTTCAGTTCCTGAAGTCCCGTCCGGCATTGCGAATTCGATGGTCTGCTCAGGCTCATCTCGATCCACATATTCGTCAGGCAAGCCCAGGCAGTGCATGAATTCGTGCACGTATACCCAAGGTGTTGTAGCAACGGAAACGTTGATCGTAGTGCCAGTCACATTTTCGCGTTCATAGTGATCATGCAGCTTCATGACATAGTCCTCGCCAGTGCTCACGAAATCAGCCTCATAGCGGACCGGAAACGAGCGCGTCCCGCATGCACCATCCGTTATCTGCAGGATGAATTTGTTGTTGATTCCCAGCTCGATACCTCGTCGTAAACGCTGCTTGGCTGTTTCGGCATCGTTTTCTTCTACTCGCCCCCACTTCACGAGTCTTATCTTTGCCGTGACCACGATATCGCCACCCGATTTCAATGGGACATCGATTCGGTAGCCACAGGTATGGTCATTCTCAATGCGTGTGCCATCCGCCTCATAGGCCTCAAAGTAACGGCCATCGGGATACTCCAGCACTTGACCACTGTGATCTTCCAGCCAGCATCGGGCAGACTCAGCCGGTGGCGTATCCGTGCCAGTCAAAGAGGACGCAATAGGCCGCATTGAAGGAGCGAGCGCAGAGCGCGTCGTATTGAGCGCCGCAACCGGCGCACCACCCGCACTGACATGCGCCAACTGCTGCTTGCCTGCCAACAGTGCACAACCACAACTGGCCTTGTCGCCATGGCGCGCGACCGGCTGGCCATCGATCACCAGCGTTGCGTCACCGGTGAGGATGGAGCCCGGGCCGTGGCGGGCGCAGATGACGCGGTCACCAATGCGGGCGACCGGGTGGCCGTCGATATCGGTCTGCGGCGAGCCGGTCAGTACCCAGCCGCCGGCTTGCAGGGCATCGCCCACTACGATCAGCGTCCTTGCCATCGTGCTCGGCCCCTCCGTGGCCGGTGCGGTGATTGCAGTCGGACTCGACCTTAGTGGCCTGGCTCTTGATCAAGAATCGGATGTGTCTGGAAATCGGCTCATACCACCGCCCGGCTGCTCGTCGTACTTACGGAGCTTGGCCGCGGGCATTGTCCCGGGGACCGGACCCATCACGCCTTGTGCACAGTTTCCGAACCCCGATTCGACCACTGGGGAGACAGTGTGTTGCCGCCAATACCGACCTTGAGTGCATGCCGGACGGCGCACGGGGTGCGACAATACTGCACGGTCCAGTACGCTTATGTTCAGGCATTGCTGGCAATCCTAGAACGTTGGTTTTCCGTTAAAGGCCACCATGCCCTCAGCTCGGACTCCCTTGGTGCAGTTGTCCAACGTGCGAATCGATCGCGGCGGACGCACCATTCTGCGCGACGTGTCGTTGCAGGTACCGCGCGGCAGCATCACCGCCGTGCTCGGCCCCTCGGGCAGCGGCAAGTCGACGATGTTGGCGGCGCTGACCGGTGAGTTGCGGCCGGTGTCAGGGTCTGTGCAACTGTTCGGTCAGGATATTCCGCACGGCAACCGCGACCTGCTGGAGATGCGCAAGAACGTCGGCGTGCTGCTGCAGGGTAATGGCCTGCTGACCGACCTGAGCGTGGCCGACAACGTGGCCTTGCCGCTGCGTGCGCATACCAAGCTGCCCGAGCCGGTGCTGCGCCGCCTGGTGCAGATGAAGCTGCATGCGGTTGGCCTGCTGGCCGCTGCCGATGCCTGGCCGCGCGAGTTGTCTGGCGGCATGGCGCGGCGCGTGGCGCTGGCCCGGGCCTTGGCCTTGGACCCGCCGCTGATGATCTACGACGAGCCGCTGACCGGGCTGGACCCGATCGCCTCGGGCGTGATCATGAGCCTGATCCAGCGTTTGAACGACAGCCTGGGGCTGACCAGCATCATCGTCAGCCACCATGTGCATGAAACCCTGCCAATCAGCGATCAGGCCGTGGTGATCGCCAATGGCGGCATCGTGTTCTCCGGCACACCGGACGAACTGCAGGCCAGCACCGACCCGCTGGTGCGGCAGTTCCTGCATGGCCAGCCGGACGGCCCGATCCCGTTCGATGCGCCCACGCGCAATTACGGGTTGGAGAACGCGTGATGACGACGCTGCGCGAAATGCGTGATTCCTGCCCCCTCTCCCGCATGGCGGGAGAGGGCTGGGGTGAGGGCGCTTTTAAAGCACGTAGAGCAAAAGCTCCCCTCATCCGCCCTTCGGGCACCTTCTCCCGCACGCGGGAGAAGGATGTCTCGTCCAGCGTGATCAGCGCTTCTGGAGCAGTTTCCTGATGCCCTTCACCTCCTCCATCCGCTCGCTGGGCCGTGCCGGGCTGTTCTCGCTGACCGTGCTGCGTGGCTCGCTGCCGACGCGTGACTTCCTGGCCGAACTGACCCGCGAGATCTACAAGATCGGCGCACGTTCGCTACCGATCATTGCTGTTGGCGGCGCGTTCGTTGGCCTGGTACTGACCCTTCAGGGCTACCGCACGCTCACCACCTTCGGTGCCTCCGATGCCTTGTCCACCCTGCTTGGCCTGTCGCTGTACCGCGAACTGGCGCCGGTGCTGACCGCGCTGCTGTTCATCGGCCGTGCCGGCAGCTCGATCGCCGCCGAGCTCGGCCTGATGCGCGCCACCGACCAGATCAAGGCGCTGGAGCTGATGGCCATCGACCCGATCGCCAAGGCGGTGGCACCGCGCTTCTGGGCGGCGGTGCTGACGGTGCCGCTGCTGACCGGCATCTTCTGCTCGCTGGCCATTGCCGGCGGCTATTTCGAAGCCGTGCATGTGCTGGGCCAGGACAACGGCACGTTCTGGTCAGGGCTGCGTGGCAGCGTCGACTTCTGGGACGACTTCGCCGTCGCCCTGCTCAAGTCGGCGATCTTCGGCGGTACCGCGGCGCTGGTGGCGGCTTATGTCGGCTTCCATGCCGAGCCGACCATCGAGGGCACCTCGGTGGCCACCACCCGTGCGGTGGTGAACGCCTCGTTGCTGGTGCTGATGTTCAACTTCGTGCTGTCGGCGCTGCTGTTCCAATGATGCGAGTCCTTCGCAGAAACCCGCACATCGCTGTGCAGGGATCAAACAAACAACCGAACAACCCGCTTCGCCCTGCGAAGCACCAGATGGATCAGGAGTGAGACACAACATGGCCATCCGTGGACCCAGACTCGAATTTTCCGTCGGCACCTTCCTGCTGCTGGCCCTGGCCTCGCTGCTGGTGCTGGCCGTCGCCTCCACCAACCAGCGCTTCGGCATGGGCGGCGGTGACTATGAATTGAAGGCACGTTTCAGCCAGATCGGGCAGCTGCGCAAGCAGGCGCCAGTGAAGGTTGGTGGTGTGACCATCGGCCAAGTAGCTGATATTCAGCTGGACCCGATTAAATACGATTCCATCGTGACCCTGTCGCTGGACAGCAAGTTCAAGGACCTGCCGGCCGACACCTCCGCCGGCATATTCACCAGCGGCCTGCTCGGTGAAAGCTATATCGGCCTGCAGCCCGGCGGCGATCCGGATGTATTGAAGTCCGGTGATGAGATCGTCTTCACCCAGCCGGCGGTCGACCTGCTGCAGCTGGTTGGCAAATACATGTTCAGCGGCGGCGGCAACACCGGCGCAGCTGCAAACGAAACCCCCGGCGCAGACGCGCCCGCAACGGAACCGCAACCATGAAAGTGAAACTGCTTACCGTCGTGCTCGCCTCTGCCCTGCTGGCCGCCGCACCGTCGGTCACGCTGGCGCAGGCACGCCCGGCCGCCACCGCCGCGCAGCCCTCGGCCGCCGCGCGCACCGTGCTGGATTCCAGCACCCGCATCATCAACGCCCTGCAGACCCGCCGCGCCGAGTTCCGCGCCAATCCGGCGACCCTGCGCAGCTTCATCGATGGTGAACTGAGCCGTGGCTTCGACCGCGACTACGCCGCCCGCCTGGTGCTGGGTGTGCATGGCCGAGGCGCCGCTGATGCCGACGTCAAGCTGTTCGCCGATGCGATGGCCGACAACCTGATGTCGCGCTACGGCTCGGCCCTGCTCGATATCCAGGGCCGGCCCAGCTTCCGCTACAAGAGCGAGCAGCCGCTGCCGGGCAACCGCGGCGTCAAGGTCTCCACCGAGCTGGTGCGCGCCGGCAGCGAGCCGACCCCGGTCGAATACCTGATGCGCAATGTCGACGGCCAGTGGAAGATCTTCGACGTGATGATCGAAGGCATTTCCTACGTGCAGACCTTCAAGAACCAGTTCGACGCCCCGCTGCGGCAGAAGTCGATCAAGCAGGTCGCCACCGAGCTGCGCAGCGGCAGCATGCAGGCCAATGCCGGCCCGGCTCCCCGTGGCAAGTAAAGCCAGCTTCCGCACCGAAGGCGACACCCTGCTGCTGGCAGGCGTGATCGACCGCGCGGCGGTGGTTGCACTATGGCCGCAGCTGACGCAGGCGCTGGCGCCCGTGCGTCGGCTCGACCTGGCTGCGGTTGAAGGCATCGACAGCGCCGGACTGGCGCTGCTGGGTGAGCTGGCTGCACGTTTGCGGGCGCAGGCTGGCGGCGACGTCAGCGGCAACCCGGCTGGACTGGCCGAACTGTGTGCTGCCTACCGGCTGTCACCGTCCCTCGATTTCAACGCCTCTTCGGCAGGAAGCTGACATGAAACTTTTCCGTACCGTCCTTCTTCTGCTTGCCCTGGCGCTGCTCGCTGCCTGCGCCGGCAAACCCGCACGCGATGCGGTGCCAGCGTCCACGCTGGTTGCGCCGCAAGCCACCGAGCAGGTCGTCGGCAATACCGATGTTGTCCCCGCTGAAGCGGCGCAGGACGCCGCAACCGCGACGCCAACCGACGCCGCTCAGAACGGTGTGACTGCCAGCGATGAGACCGCACCGACCGGCGCCGAAGATGACTTCGCCGCACTCTACGGCGGCCCTGCGCCAGGCAGCGAGAACGCAGACGGCTCCAGCACCACCGCCATGACCTACGACCCGTGGGAGAAGTACAACCGCGGCGTGCATCGCTTCAACAATGCAGTCGACCGCGGCGTCGCGCGTCCGCTGGCCACGGCGTATGTGAATGTCGTGCCGCAGTTCGCGCGTACCGGCGTCAGCAACTTCTTCAGCAACCTGCGTTCGCCGTTGACGATGGTCAACCAGCTGCTGCAGGGCCATGCCGATGATGCCTGGGATACGCTGGGCCGTTTCCTGATGAACTCCACCTTCGGTATTGGCGGCCTGTTCGACCCAGCCAGCAAGGCGATGGTACCCAAGCGCAGCGAAGACTTCGGCCAGACCCTGGGGACCTGGGGCTGGCGCCGTTCGCGTTACGTGGAACTGCCGTTCTTCGGCCCACGTACCGTGCGTGATGTGTTCGGTCTGGCCGGTGACATTCCGTTGTCGCCGATGCGCCAGATCGAGATGGACAAGGTCCGCATCGGCCTGCAGGGCCTGCAGTTGGTGGACATGCGCGCCCAGCTGATGGCGGTGGATTCCCTGCGCGATACCGCGGTGGACGAGTACGCACTGACCCGCGATGCCTGGCTGCAGCGCCGCAACTACCAGATCGAGAAGGATCTGCGTCATGGTGGCAAACGTGACGACGACGACCAGACCACGATTCCGGTGGACGCGATGCCGATGCCGAACTGGGGCGATTGATCCCGGTTGTCGCTGGATGAAAAAAGCCCGGGGAAACCCGGGCTTTTTGTTGTCCGCCTTTTCTTTTGTGGGAGCGGTGTCAACCGCGAAGCTGATGAATCAGCAGATCGCGGTTGGAACCGGTTGCCAAGCAGTTCCAGCTTCGCGGCTTATGCCGCTCCCACAACACAACGATGGCTGGTTTACGCAGCCAACGCTGCGTCGATGGCCTTGCGCAGGCCTTCGTCGTCGGCGCTGGTGTCCGGGGCGAAGCGGGCAACGACACTGCCGTCCTTGCCGATCAGGAACTTCTCGAAGTTCCACAGGATGGCCGGGGCCGGGTTGGTCTCGATGCCGAAACCGGCCAGCTTCTCGCGCAGCGGGCCATCGCCGATGGCGGCCGGCTGTGCTGCGGTCAGCTGCTGGTAGAGCGGGTGGATGTCGGCACCGGCGACGCTGATCTTGGAGAACATCGGGAAGCTGACATCATAGGTCAGGGCGCAGAACTGCTTGATCTCTTCTTCGCTGCCCGGCTCCTGCCCGTTGAAGTTGTTGGCCGGGAAACCCAGCACTTCCAGGCCGGCGTCCTTCTTTTCGCGGTACAGCTTTTCCAGGCCTTCGTACTGCGGGGTAAGGCCGCACTTGGAGGCGGTGTTGACCAGCAGCAGCACCTTGCCGCGGTAGTCGCCCAGCGATGCAGGAGCGCCGTCGATGGTGGTCAGCGCGGTGTCGTAAACAGAAGCGGTCATGCGGTTGCCTGCTGGGGGTTGGGGAAAAGCCAAGGATAAACGGCGCCGTCGGCGCTGGCACGACCATCAGGTTGTAACGCTGGGTTCCGCAGGGGTGCCGTTCCCATGCAGCGAGCACCCGCCTGTAGTGGGGGGGCGCGCGCGCAGAGGGGGCGGCCCCGGAGCGCGGACCCCCGCGCCCGGACGCCGCGCACACTCGTGTGGGGGGAATGCTGCAGAAAGGAAACGGCGA
>NZ_JBXFWM010000046.1:0-36548 GCF_056856655.1 Stenotrophomonas sp. STEN033 | reverse complement strand
TGTTGCTTCTACCCCCTCCCTTGCGCGGAGCGCAGGGGAGGGTTGGGGAGGGGTGCTTTGGCTTTGGCTTTGGCTTTGGCTTTGGCTTTGGATTTGGCTTTGGCTTTGGCTTTGGCTTTGGGTTTTGCTTTTTCCCTTCTCCCGCTTGCGGGAGAAGGTGCCCCGAAGGGGCGGATGAGGGGGGCCTTTGGTTTTGCGGTAAAGCCCCCTTGCCGAGCATGGCTCGGCACTACAGTGCCCCCCATGCCGAGCATGGCTCGGCACTACGGTGCCTTATTTGCGGGCGGTGAGGATGGGGGTCAGGTAGTCCGCTTTGCCTTCGATGCGTTCCAGCGACGGGTAGCGCAGCCCGCCGTGGTAGTCGATGCTCAGTGTGCGGTACACGTCCATCTCCTTGACCAGCAGGCGCACCGGCTGCTTGCTGTCCTTGGCCGCACGCACGGCTTCTTCAAGCTCGTCGGCGCTGTACTGCAGGTCATTCACCGCCAGCACCTGCATGCCGGTGCCAACACCGGCGTTGAATGCGGCACTGTCCCAACGCACTTCATTGACGTAGCCGGCCGGGCTCAACGCCACACCCAGCGAGTAGATGAAGTTGGCACCGCGGCCCTTCATCATCGCCTTGAAATAGGCACTGGGCTTGTCCTTGTACACCAGCTTCCAGCCTGCGGCTTCGATGCCACCGACCAGGCCGGCGCGATGGTCCACGCGCTCACGCAGGAACTGCGACCAGTCGCCGGTGGGCTGCACCTGCTCCAGCGTCGCGGCAACGTCCTCGAAGGTATAGGTGTCCGGGCGCTCCCATTGGCCGTCGTTCTGGCCGAAGAAGGCCTTGGCGAAATCGTCCAGGCTGCGCTTGCCGCCACTGAGCGTGCGCAGGCGCACGTCGGCCTCCAGCCACAGCATCTGCCCGCCCTGGTAATAGTCCTCGCTCATCTGGTAGCCGCGGTAGGGCTTGGGCTTGCGGCGGGCGATCACAGGGTCGTTGGTGGTGTCACCCAGCGAGCGCCATTCCAGGCCCGGACGGTTGTCGGCGTAAGTGGCCGCCACCATCGCCAGGGCATCGCGCGAGGCCTCCTGCGGACGGATGCCGGCACGCGCGGTCAGCACATTGCCCCAGTACTGGGTCTGGCCTTCGTACACCCACAGCAGGCTGCCCTGCATCGGCACGTTGTAGTTGAGCGTGGCCAGGTCAGCCGGACGACGGTATTTGCCATCCCAGGAATGTGTGTACTCATGGCCGAGCAGGTCGCTGCTGCCGACCTTGGCGTCCCAGCCGCTGAAGTAATCGCGATCTTCGCTGTTCTCGCTGGAACGCTGATGCTCCAGGCCGATGCCACCGAGCTGGTTGGTCACCGCGAACAGGAAGTCGTAGTGGTCGTAATGCTCGGCACCGAACAGCTTGCGGGCCTGCGTCACCAGCGCGCGGTGCTGCTCGATGTGCTCGGGCTTGGCCTCCAGATCCTTGGCGCGGTCGGCAAACACGTTCAGCCGCACCGGCCGGGTGCCGGCCGGCGCCAGGTCGAACATGCGGTGGTAGCGGCCGGCAAACACCGGCGAATCCACCAGGATTTCCAGGTTGGTCGGCGCGTAGTTGACGGTGTCACCGTTGCGGCTGGCCACGCTCAGGGCGCTGGCCGCTTCCCAACCCTGCGGGTAGCGCGCACTGGCCTGGTAGGTGATGGCGTGCGCGGCGTGCCCGGCCGGGTATAGCAGCATCGCGTTCCACTGCAGGTTGAGCATGTTCGGCGTCATCACCGTGCGGCCCTGCGCCGAGTCGGTGGGGCTGAGGAACTGGAAGTCCATGCGCAGCTCGCTCACGCCTTCGGGCACCTGCACGTTGAAGGTGTAGACGTCGAGCGGATCGCGCACCCAGTCCAGGCGCTGGCCGTTGCCGCTGATCACCAGCCCGGCCAGCTTTTCGATCTGGCCGGTGGGCGAATGGTTGCCCGGCAACCAGGCCGGGTAGTGGAAGCGTTGCAGGCCGGCCTGCACCGGCACGGTCTGGCGCACCTTGAACACGCGCTGGCCCAGGTCGGTGGCATCCACCTCCAGGCGGATGGTGCCGGGGTACGCGGCCTCGCTGATCTTGACCCCGCGTGCATCCACGTCCGGCACATCCGGCGCCGCGTTGGCCAAGCCCATGGCGGCCATCAGGGCCAGCCCCAGTACTGCAGGACGGAACACATGCATCACCAACCTCTCGCTTGTCTGAGAGGGCCATCATGCGACAAGCCTGTGGTGCATGACACGGGCCGATGGTCATCAACACATCACCGGTAGTGCCGAGCCATGCTCGACAGAGGCTTTCCAAGCCAACTTCAAAAGCACCCCTCCCCAGCCCTCCCCTTGGCCTGCGGCCAAAGGGAGGGGTGTAGTGCCGAGCCATGCTCGGCAGAAGCTTTCCAAGCCAACGTCAAAAGCACCCCTCCCCAGCCCTCCCCTTGGCCTGCGGCCAAAGGGAGGGGGTGTAGTGCCGAGCCATGCTCGGCAGGGGCTCCATGCACCAAAAAAAAACACCGGCCAGCCCCGATCTGTAGGCGCAGCGCAGGCCGCGAAGCCACGAATGCCTGCTGGTCTGGCATGCGTGGCGATTGCTGTTGGCTGGGTTGGATTTGGCTATCCGCTGCTTCGGAAGCAACAGTGGCTTCGCGGCTTACGCCGCTCCTACAAACAGACCCCAGGCTTAGGTGCGGACAAAAATCTCCACGCGCCGATTGAGCTGCCTGCCGCTGGGGTTGTCCTTGCCATTGATCTCATTTGGCGCCACCGGCTGCGATTCACCGTAACCGCGTGCAGCCGCGTCGGTCGCGCTGCCCCGCTGGCGCAATGCCGCAAGCACCGCCTGGGCGCGACGTTCGGACAGGTCCTGGTTGTAGTCGTCGCTGCCCTTGGCATCGGTATGGCCGCGGATTTCCATCGCGCTGGATGGCACCTTGCCCAGCGCCGTCGCCAGCACATCCAGCACCTTGCCGGCATCCGGACGGATCACGTCCTTGTCGAAATCGAACAGCACCTTGTCATTGAGGGTGATGACATAGCCGCAGGGCGCACCGGAGGGCTTGAACTTGTCCAGCAGCGGGAACTTGCCGGCCGGCGGCAGCGGCGGCAACGGTGCCATCTTCACTTCGCGCGGTACGGCGCCCACGGTACCGGTGCCATCGCCCCGATTTTCAACGATGCCTTCAGGGCCACCAATCCACTTGCCAGAGCCATCGGCGTTGATCTCGATGTTGCCATCGCCACCCACCCAGCTGCCCGAGCCATCACCGTGGTTCTCGATGGTGCCGAAACTTCCCACCCAGCTGCCGGCACCCTTGCCGTCCAGTTCGATATTGCCGTGGGCACCGACATAACTGCCGGAACCATCGGCATTCACCTCGAAGGTACCGGCATCGTTGACGACGCTGCCGCTGCCATCGGGCTTCACTTCCACCACGCCGTCGCCGGTTACCGCCTGGCCACTGCCATCGGCACCGATGTTGAACACACCGTGGCCGCCGACGCGCTCCAGGTTGCCCTGCGCGTCAACATTGGTGAAGCCGCTTTCATTGACCAGCCCACCATCGGTGGTGCAGTTGGCCGGGCGCACACTGATGCCGGCGACCGGATCGATCAGCGACTGCATCGATTGCTCAAGTCGCTTCTGCGCCGGGCCGCTGCCAACGATGCTGGGCACCATGATGGTCGGGATCACCGGGAATTCGATGCTGCCTGCAGTCAGCACTTCCGCGTTGGGGGCCGTTGCGGCAGCGGTCGCCGCAGGCGCAGCCTCCGGCGTTGCAGCAGCAGGTTGATCGGCAGGTGCATCGCGCCCGCAGGCGGCGACAAGAACACTGAGACAAGCCAGTGACACGACAGCAACACGCATGCAGCAACTCCCTTTGTGCGAAACCCGCATTTTTGCCAACACCTTGTTCAATTTCCGTGACCGCCGCACGCTTGGCAACGCATGCTCAGGATTCGTCCAGCGCCGCGAACGAGGTGGCAAGGTGGTCGATGAACAGTCGTACCGAGGGCAACAGGCCACGCCGCGATGGGAATACCGCGTGGATGATCTCCTTCGGCGGTGCCCAGTCCGGGGCGACATTCAGCAGTTGCCCGGTATCCAAGGCATCGCGCACGATCATCGTCGGCAGCTGCGCCACGCCCACACCGGCCAATGCCGCCTCACGCAGCGCCACCATGCCGCGGGTGACCAGGCGCGGATGATGCGGCACTTCCGCCGTTGCGCCGCCTGGACCAATCAAGCGCCAGACGTGCTCGGCCTGTGGCACGCCAAGCGCCACGCTCGGCAATAGATGCAGATCCGCCGGGCCATGCGAATGCCCATGTGTTTCCAGCAGCGACGGTGCGGCCACCAGGCACTGGGTGCGCTCGGCCAATACCTTGAGCACCAGCTCGCTGTCTTCCAGCGGCGGCGGACGCACGCGGATGGCCACGTCCACGCCTTCGGCGATGACATCGACGCGGCGGTTGGTGGCGTCCAGGTGCACCTCCACGTCCGGGCAGCGCGCCATGAAATCGGCCACCATCGCCGCCACCCGGAAATCCAGCAGCATGGTCGGGCAGCTCACCCGCACCACGCCGCGTGGCTGCGAGCGGGTCAGTTCGATCGACTCGGCCGCAGCTTCCGCCTCCACCAGCATGGCGCGGCAGTGCGCGTAGAAGGTCTGGCCGACCTCGGTGACCGAGAAGTGGCGGGTGGAACGCTGGATCAGACGCACGCCCAGCCGCTCCTCCAGCAGGGCGATACGCCGGCTCAGCTTGGACTTGGGCTCACCCAGCGCGCGCCCGGCCGGAGCAAAGCCGCCGTGTTCCACCACCTTGGCGTAGTAGTAAAGGTCGTTCAGGTCCTGCATCACTGCCCCAGCGTTCACCAGATAGGACTATGAGACCACTTTTTGCCGTCTACCGGCGTGATCGTCCCAATCCTAATCTTTGCCCCATCGCAGGCGCCCTCCCGGCGCCGCACAAGGAGCAGACAGATGAAGAAGATCAGTGGCCTCTACAGCGCCCCCCGCCCGCACTGGGTGGGTGATGGCTTCCCGGTCCGTTCGTTGTTCTCGTACAACACCCACGGCCGCCAGCTCAGCCCTTTCCTGCTGCTGGACCATGCCGGCCCGGCCGAGTTCACGCCGGCCCAGACCCCGCGTGGCGTCGGCCAGCACCCGCACCGTGGCTTCGAGACCGTCACCATCGTCTACGACGGCGAAGTGGCACACCGCGATTCCACCGGCGCCGGTGGCGAGATCGGCCCGGGCGACGTGCAGTGGATGACCGCTGCCTCCGGCATCCTGCACGAGGAGTTCCACTCCGAAGCCTTCACCCAGCGCGGTGGCAAGCTGGAGATGGTGCAACTGTGGGTCAACCTGCCGGCCAAGGACAAGATGGCCGCGCCCGGCTACCAGAACATCAGCAACGCCGATATTCCGGTGGTGCCGCTGGCCGATGACGCCGGCACGGTGCGGGTGATTGCCGGTGAATTCGGCGGTCAGCGTGGCCCGGCCCGCACGCATACGCCGATGGACGTGTGGGACCTGCGGCTGTCGCGTGACAAGCACACCACGCTGCAGTTCGCCGAAGGCCACACCGTGGCAATGGTGATCCTGCATGGCACCGTGCTGCTCAACGGCAACCAGGTTGCCCGCGAAGGCCAGCTGGTGCTGTTTGACCGCCAGGCCGGCGAAGTGCAGCTGGAGGCCAATGCCGACGCCACCGTGTTGGTACTGGCCGGTGAGCCCATCGACGAACCCATCGCCGGCTACGGCCCGTTCGTGATGAACACCCAGGAAGAAATCCGTCAGGCGATGGATGACTTCAACTCCGGCCGCTTCGGCCAGATCGCTGCGTAATGCTCAAGCCCCTCTCCCCATGGGAGAGGGGTTGGGGTGAGGGCGAACGAAGTCAGTGCCAAGCAAACAACAGCGTAGTCGCCAATGACAGGGCCCACCCCGGTCATCTCTTCCCCGCACCACGGCACTCAGCCCGGTGCGATGCCATCCAGACCAAGAGAGTCTCGCCATGTATACCTTCCCTCACGTTGCCAACTTCAACGGCGCAAAACCCGTCATCGATCCCAACAACGTCGCAATGCTGTTGATCGATCACCAGAGCGGCCTGTTCCAGACCGTGCACGACATGCCGTTCACCACCTTGCGGCGGCTGGCCTCGACGTTGGCCACGCTGGCCTCGCTGGCGAAGATCCCGGTGATCACCACCGCCTCGGTGCCGCAGGGCCCGAACGGCCCGCTGATTCCGGAGATCCACCAGAACGCGCCGCATGCGAAATACGTGGCGCGCAAGGGCGAGATCAATGCCTGGGACAACCCGGACTTCGTGCAGGCAGTGAAGGACACCGGCAAGAAGCAGCTGATCATCGCCGGCACCATCACCAGCGTGTGCATGGCGTTCCCGTCGATTGCCGCAGTGGCCGACGGCTACCAGGTGTTCGCGGTGATTGATGCCTCCGGCACCTATTCCAAGCAGGCGCAGGAAATCACCCTGGCGCGGATGATGCAGGCCGGCGTCGTGGTCATCGATGTGGCTGCGGTCGCCTCTGAACTGCAGAAGACCTGGAACCGCGAAGACGCCGCCGAATGGGCGCAGGCGTACACCAACATCTTCCCCAACTACCAGTTGCTGATCGAGAGCTACAGCAAGGCACAGGAAGTGGTGACCAACCACGAGCAGCTGGATTCACAGCGCAGCTGAGCCCTATCGCGAACTGGCTCCGCAGCAGCCGCAAGGCGGAGCCAGCATCGCCATTGAACGTGCAACAGCAGGTATTGCCGGAGACGCCCCATGTCCGAGCTATTCATCAATGTCGTTCTTTACGCCAAACAGGGCCGCGAGCAACAGCTGCACGATGCACTGAAGGTCGTCGTCGAAGCATCGCGCAAGGAAGAAGGCGCGCTGCGCTATGACCTGTATCGCGACCAGGCGGACCCACGCCGCTTCATCTTCGTCGAGCACTGGGCCAGCCACGAGCTGCGCGAGAAACACCATCACCACGGCCCGCACATCAAGTACTTCGAAGCGCACCACGCCGACGCCGTCGAGCGCACGGAAGCGGCGTACTTCATGGACCTCGTCAACTAAGTCCCCCGTTTATCCCGCCGCCATACACGGCGCGATGCCCAAGCGCGTGCTGCGCCTTCAGCACCCCAGAAAGGAACCCCGCCATGACCAGTGAAACCAAGCGTGACCCCCAGCGCGACGACCTGCTGACCCCGGAAAACTCGGCACTGATCGTCATCGACTACCAGCCGGTACAGGTGAACTCCATCGCCTCGATGGATCGCCAGCTGCTGGTCAACAACATCGTCGGCGTGGCCAAGGCCGGCAAGGTCTACGGCCTGCCGATCGTGCACTCCACGGTCAACGTGAAGACCGGCCTGAACCACCCGCCGATCCCGCAGCTGCGTCGCGTGCTGAAAGACGAGCCCACCTACGACCGCACCACCATCAACTCCTGGGAAGACGTGGAGTTCCGCAAGGCCGTGGAAGCCACCGGCCGCAAGAAGCTGATCATGACCGCACTGTGGACCGAGGCCTGCCTCACCTTCCCGGCGCTGGACGCACTGCGCGAAGGCTATGAGGTGTATGTACCGGTGGATGCCGTGGGCGGCACCTCGCTGGCCGCGCACGATGCGGCCTTGCGCCGCATCGAGCAGGCCGGCGGCAAGATGATCAGCGTGCCGCAGCTGTTCTGCGAACTGCAGCGCGACTGGAGCCGCGCCGACACCGCCAAGCAGTTCATGGAGTTGTTCATCAGCACCGGTGGTACCGCGGGTATCCAGTTCTCCTACGACGCTGCCGAGTAAGCAGATAGTGCCGCTCTCCCTCTCCGGCAAACGAAGAGGGAGAACGGTGGCTGCACTCGGGAAATCAACGGGCATCGTGCCGGCCCTGGCTCTCGTGCATGAATACGCGGGCACTATCCGAAGGTCCAGTTCCGCGCATCGTCGCTGGCGCGTTACCGTCCCCGGGTTGCTTCCCCACGGTATCCGCCCCATGCAGCCCACCACCCAAGACACCGCCTCGGCGCGCTTTGCGATCCGCTGTGCGAATTTTGCCGAACGCTGGTTCCCCGACTCCTGGGTGTTCGCCGCCCTCGCCCTGGCCGCTGTCTCGCTGGCCGCGCTGTCCATCGGCGCCGCGCCTACCGACACCGCCAAGGCGTTCGGTGACGGCTTCTGGAGCCTGATTCCCTTCACCATGCAGATGGCCTTCGTGGTGATCGGCGGTTATGTGGTTGCGTCTTCCGGCCCGGCCTCGCGCTTGATAGATCGGTTGGCCCGCGTGCCGAAGAACGGCCGCAGCGCGGTGGCACTGGTCGCCATCGTGTCGATGACCGCATCGTTGTTGAACTGGGGCCTGAGCCTGGTGTTTGCCGGCCTGCTGGTACGCGCCCTGGCCCGCCGCAGCGAGCTGAAGATGGATTACCGCGCTGCTGGCGCGGCGGCGTATCTTGGCCTCGGTGCGGTATGGGCCCTGGGCCTTTCCTCCTCGGCCGCGCAGCTGCAGGCCAACCCGGCCAGCCTGCCGCCGTCGATCCTGTCGATCACCGGCGTCATCCCGTTCACCGAAACCATCTTCCTGTGGCAGTCCGGCGTACTGCTGGCCGCGTTGGTGGTGGTATCGCTGATCATTGCCTACGTCACCGCACCTGCCGCCAACTCGGCGCGCGATGCCGCCGACTGCGGCGTGGATGTCAGCGCCGATGCCGCCCCGGCCAAGGCCAAGCCCACCCGCCCCGGCGAGTGGCTGGAGCACAGCCCGCTGCTGATCCTGCTGCTGGTGGCGCTGGCCGCGGGCTGGTTGATCCACGAATTCAGCACCAAGCCGGCGATCCAGGCGATCTCCGGCCTGAACACCTACAACCTGCTGTTCCTGATGGCTGGCGCGCTGCTGCACTGGCGCCCGCGCAGCTTCCTCGATGCGGTCTCGCGCGCCGTCCCGTCCACCACCGGCGTACTGATCCAGTTCCCGCTGTACGGCTCCATCGCCGCCATCATGACCACGGTCAACGGCAGCGAAGGCCATAGCGTGGCCCATATCATCTCCACCTTCTTCACCCAGATCGCCAGCCACGACACCTATGCGCTGCTGATGGGTAGCTACTCGGCGGTGCTGGGCTTCTTCATCCCCTCCGGTGGCGGCAAGTGGATCATCGAAGCCCCGTACGTGATGCAGGTGGCCAATGAATTGCATTACCACCTCGGCTGGTCGGTGCAGATCTACAACGCCGCCGAAGCCCTGCCCAACCTGATCAACCCGTTCTATATGTTGCCGCTGCTCGGCGTGCTCGGCCTGAAGGCCCGCGACCTGATCGGCTTCACCTTCGTGCAGCTGCTGGTGCATACCCCGCTGGTGCTGCTGCTGTTGTGGGCGCTGGGTGCGACGCTGGCGTACACGCCACCCGTAATGCCTTGACGGTTTGCCGCTACGATTGAACGCAGAACGCCACGCATTGCGTGGCGTTCTGCTTTTTGCGTCCTGTAGTGTCGAGCCATGCTCGGCAGGGGCTTTCCAAGCAATCAAAGCGACAACCGCACAGGCGCTTCAACAATGTAACCACAGCGCCGAAGTCAACTGAATATCACCTTGGTGCCATCAACCTTCAATGTGCCCGCCTTCTTCAGACCCGCGATCAGCGCATCAACCTCTTGAGTATTGATCTGATTCTGAAAATTGGACGCGATGTGTTTCTTCAACGCCGCCAGAGTTCCAGGCTTACCACTTGTCATCTTGGCCAACAGCGCCTTCATTCGAGCGAGCTTTTCTGCCGCTGTCATCGCCTTCGCCTGTACAGCCTTCTTGGCCACGGCAACCGCAGGCTTCTTGGCGGGGGGTGAAGCTTTTTCAACTACAACCGTCACTTTCTTCGCGCTCGCTTTTTCAGCTGCCTTTGACGCAGACACCATAGGCTTGTCAGCAAGTACGGGCTTGAATAGCGGCATGTCACCAACCGCTGCCGAACGGCAGGCAAGGATCTTCTTCGTCTTCAGGTGCTGCACCAGAGGATCGAATCCGGTGTCCTTGGAGATGATGTGGAAGAACCCACGAGGGTCGACTGCCGCCAACTGACCGATATGGAAGGCGATATGGAAATCCAAGGCATTGGAACCATTGCCAGATATCCGGACATAGTCGGCGCGCTCGCGCATGACCTGCATCTGGATTGCCAGCTCCGACGACAGTTTGGTCTGCGCGGCACCAACGAATACCCAGAGACGGACATCTTCACGATCAAGCAGATTCAGATCGGTCGGTTGGACGTTCTCGTGATCGACCAACACGTAGTTGATGCGCCGGTTCTCCACCGGGACCAGCGTCGCAATAGTTTCAATCTGCATTCCCTGCAATTCCCCAGCTGCCCCATTTCGGATCTTCGCCCAGCATTCCCCGTTTGCCAAACCATACCCTTGAACTGAACACATTCAGTTCGTCGCTTCCGACGCAACGTCAGCAGAGCGGCAAATGACCTCCAGCCCATTGCATCCCCACCAGTAACTGCCACGCTTCCGCAGCCACCACCCGTCAGGAACCGACCATGCTGTCAGCCGCACTACGCGTGTTTGTTGTGGGAGTGCTTTGTGTCGCCGGCAACGTCGCGGCGGCGCCAACCGATGCAGCCACCCTGCAGGCCATCGAGACCACTGCCTACGACTATATGGACGGGCAGCTGGAAGGCGATGTCGCACGGGTGACGCGGGCGCTGCATCCGGATCTGGCCAAGCGCAATGTGGTTGCCAATCCCAATGAAACCCTGGGCCTGGGCCGGATGAGCTCGGATGAGCTGATCCGCTTCACCCGAGAGGGCGCGCTGAAGACGCCGCGCGAGCAATGGCAGCGCTCGGTGACCGTGCTGCAGGTGGACGAGGACATCGCCACGGTGCGGCTGGAGAGCCCGTGGTTCATCGATCACCTGCAGATGGGACGGTTTGACGGGCGCTGGGTGATCGTCAATGCGCTGTGGCATCGGAAGGTGCGGGGCGGTTGAGGCTTGGGGGCTTGGGCTTTGGGGTCTACGAGCGAGGAGCTTCCCCCACCCCAACCCCTCCCCCGTAAACGGGAGAGGGGCTCTACTTCGGCGGGTATTTTTTGTAACGGATACTGAACGAAGCCGGAAAACCCCGTTATCGTATGCGGCTTCCAACCGTTGCCCGCCGCGCCAGCCCATGAGCCAGACCGAAGTCGTGCATTCCACTTCCGAGCACGGTGCCTGCGAGAACTGCCGCACGCCGCTGCAGGGCCACTACTGCCATGGCTGCGGGCAGTCGGCGCATAACCCACTGAAGAACTTCGGGCATGCGGTCGAAGAGGTGTTCGAATCGTTCTGGCACCTGGACGGTCGCATTTTCCGCACCCTGCGTGACCTGCTGGTGCCGGGCCGGATTGCCGTCAACTTCCTCAAGGGCCAGCGCGTCGGCTATGTGCAGCCGCTGCGGCTGTTCGTGATCCTCACCCTGTTCACCTTCTTCGTCGGCAAGCTGACCCTGCATAGCGACGATTTCGGCACCGGCAACAACGCCGATCAGGCCTATGCCAAGGCGCAAACCGTGGCCGAGGTGGAAGCCACGCGGGCAGCACAGGTTGCGCAGCTGGAGCAGCAGCAGAAAGCGACGCCCGCCGCCGCCGCGGCATTCGCCGTGGCCATGGCCGCGGTCAACACGTCGGCGGCGCAACGCCGCGCCGAGCTTGAAGCGCAGGCAGCGCCTTCCGCACGCAGCGCTACCGACTCGGCGCTGGCGCGCGCCAACGACGCAGCGGACCGCGTCAGGGCCGAGAAGAAGGCCGTCTTCATCAATGTCCCGGTCAACGGCAAGCCCTGGGACGCCGAGACCAACCCCATCGTGCTGGAGGGCTGGCCGAAGTTCGTCAGCAACTGGCTCAACCGGCGCCTGGCCAATGGCCAGGCCAATGTCGAGCGCATGGGCAACAAGACGGACCTGTATGTCCAGGCCATCCTGACCTCGCTGCCCGGTGCGCTGTTCTTCCTGATGCCGATCTTCGCGCTGGTGCTGCGCGTCGCCTATATCCGGCAGCGGCAGATGGGCTACCTCGAGCACCTGGTAGTGGCCTTGTACAGCCACTGCTGGTTGATGCTGGTATTGCTGAGCACCTTCCTCATCGCCGGTATCAGTGGTGCGATCGGCAGCGCAGCGGTCAGCACGCTCTGTGGTTGGCTGTACGCACTGTTGTGGTTGTCGGTGCCGATTTACCTGTTCTGGATGCAGCAGCGCGTATACGGTGGCAACCCGATCCTGACGCTGCTGCGCTACAGCTTCATCGGCTTCATCTATTTCTTCCTGGTCACCTTCGTGGTGATGTACGCGGTACTGGCCGGCGTGTCGGCTTGAAGCCGGTTTGAAGCCCGGGCGCCATGCCCCTGAGAAGAACCTGATCGGCCGCTGTAGCCCGGGTAAGCGCAGCGTACCCGGGGCTGTTGGCGCGTGATCGGACGGACGTTGTGTTCCCTGCTTCCCGGGTGCGCTGCGCTTACCCGGGCTACGGCCTGACGATTCAAGCCTGCGTTGCCTGTATCCAGGCCTTGCGCGCCGCCTCGCCATGGAAGCTCCAGGCAACAAACCGGCTCTGCTTGTTGCCCTGCGCCATCGCTACTTCACGCACCTCGCCCGCGCCAACCTTGGCCAACTGCTTGTGGATATCGGGCAAATGCTCGCTCTTGGCCACCAGCGAGCTGAACCACAGCACCTGATTCTGGATATCCACGCTCTCGCGGATCATCCGCCGCAGGAACGAGGCCTCACCACCGGTGCACCACAACTCGTTGGCCTGGCCGCCGAAGTTCAGCGCAGACGCCTTGCGGCTGCCTGCCTGCGCGGTGCCCAGATTGCGCAGCTTGCGCTGGCTGCCCTGTGCCGCCTCCTTGGCCGAGGCATGGAACGGCGGGTTGCACAGTGTCAGGTGGAAGCGCTCATCGGCCTGCAGCAGGCCAGCGAACAGGTTGCCGCGTGCATGCTGCTGGCGCACTTCAATGATCTGGCTGAGACCATTGGCCTGCACATTGGCATTGGCGGCCTGCAACGCCTCTGCATCGATATCGCTGCCGAGGAAGCGCCAGCCGTATTCGGCCTGCCCAAGCAGGGGATAAATGCAGTTGGCACCGACGCCAATGTCCAGCGCGCGCACCGCGGGTCCACGTGGAATTGCGCCGTCATTGTCTGCAGCCAGCAGATCCGCCAGGCCGTGGAGGTAATCCACCCGGCCCGGAACCGGCGGGCAGAGATAGCCATCCGGGATATCCCATTGCTGGATGCCGTAGTCGCTGGCAAGCAGCGCGCGGTTGAGTTCACGCACGGCGGCTGGATTGCTGAAATCGATGCTGTCGGTGCCGGCCGGGGTACGGATCAGATGCGCACGCAATGCAGGGTTTGCCGCGACCAACCGCACCAGGTCATAGCGGCCCTGGTGACGGTTGCGGGGATGCAGGAGCGGCTGTGCCGGTGCAGCAATGGGCTTGGCACGTGGGCGTCGAGGCGAAGAAGTCATGTGCTTGTTGGATGCCAGTAGCGACAAGCCAGAGGCTTTCACTGTTTGTGGGAGCGGCGTCGGCCGCGAAGCACGTACATCATCAGATGGCACACGCTACCTGCGCTTCAACAGCCTCAGCTTCGCGGCTGACGCCGCTCCCACAACGTGGGATGCGGGCGCTGCCAGCTACGGCTGCTTTCTACAGCTCCAAACCCTGCACGTTCTGCAGCAGCTGCGCGCCGTGGTCACCCACGCGCAGCGCCAAGGCCGCGACAATCGCCGCATGCGCATCAGCCAGCACTTCGGCTTCGTTCTGGCTGGCATCGATGATCTGCTTGTTGGGCAGCTCCAGCTGCTGGAAGATCAGCCGGCAACGTTCCAGGTTCTGTGCGGTTTCGAAGTGATTGGGCTTGTCGCCACGGGCGCGGATACGCTCCAGCCCCTGCTCCGGCTGCAGGTCCAGCAACAGCAACAGGTTCGGGCGCGGCGCGAAATCGTTGGCCTGCAGCATCTCGTCCAGCGGCAGGCCGGCGGCGCCCTGGTAGGCAACCATCGACGGGAAATAGCGGTCGAGGATGACGATCTCGCCCCGCGCCAGCGCGGGGGCGATCACTTCTTCCACATGTTGGCGACGGTCATGCAGCAGGTATTCGACCTCCTGCTCCGGGCTCAACCGGCCGGTGGCAGCGGTAGCACGCAGACGGGTGCCCCACGGACCATTGGTCGGCTCCTTGCCCAGCACCACCTGTGCGCCTGCAGCGCGCAGGTGCTGGGCCAGGGTGTGGGCGAGCGTGGTCTTGCCGGCGCCATCAATGCCTTCGATGGCAATGAGCAGGCCGCCGGGAATCTGTTGATTGTTCATGGGCGCTACTTTAATCCGATCCGGCCAATATCGCTCGGATTGGCGCGGCTCCCCTGCCCCGCCAATGCCCTGGCCGGAACGCCCTGTGCTCAGCGCTCGGGCGCCGTACAGCCGTTGATCGCACAGTACTCGGCGGCTCGCTGTCGCTCCTGCTCGGTCAGCTCCGGCGGCGGCCGGGCGATGGCCGACTGGATCTGGTCAGGGCCGCCGGTGAGCTTGTTCAAGCCTTGCCCAGCCTTCATCAGGCCATAGCCGATACCCATCATCAGGTAGCCTCCACTCATGCCCACCTGCTCCGGCGTGGGTGGCTCGCTCCAGTTCTTGCTGAAACGGTTGGGCGCGGCCTGTACCGGGTTCTTGAAGCGGTACAGATCCAGCGGCTCGTCGTCCTCGGGCTTGATCGCGCGCACCTCACCCAGGGTGGTGACGTTGTCCTGCCCTGCAGGCAGTTGCGCATCCTGATCCGTCGGCAGGGTCGCTTCAGGCGCAGCGGTGGTTTCCGCAGGCGGTGCTACCGGCACTTGTTGGGCCTGCGCGTGGAAGCATGCCAGGGCCCCCAGCACTACCAGCATCGTCCTGTATCGCCACATCACCTACCCGTCCTATCATGAACGCCCGAGCCACACGATATTACCGACGCCACCTTCAAATTTCGTGGCAGGTGGCTGGGCACCCATGATGTCCATTCACATTCATCGGTGCAGTGCCTGGCGACGGTCACTGACTGCAGCAAAAAAACGGATTTCGCCGATCAGTTCATAGGAGGAACGATGGCCAGGATGGCAGGCGCGTATGCGCGCTCAAATGGGGCAGCCGCGCAGAGGTTGCATTCATGAGCTTCTATATCGTTGTGAAACTGTTGCTGCTGGGTTTCGCCCTGGTCAGCTATCTGATCTACCAGTCACGGCGCTCGGCCAACCATGATGCCTTGCAGGTATTACGCAGGACGCCGGTCACACGCCCGCTGACGGAACCGGAAATCGCAGCCCTGGAGCCGCTGAAGGTCACGGAGAATTTGCTGTTCCAGCCCGAGGTCCGCCGCCTGACAGGGCCGTACCGCCAGCATGGCGTGAGCATCAACAGTGGCACCACCCTGCACGACACCATCAATGACGTGACCGTGCTGATGCCCTACGACGCCCCGGCGTTTGTGGGCGCCGAAAACGACGCGGAAGTGGTGATTTCCGGCGATATCGCCATCGTCGTCACATTGAACGGCTTCAATGTGGTGGGCGGCCGCCAGCGTGCGGTAGCAGGTACGCCAGCCACCGCCGCCGCAACAGACGCCGCACCCGCGCGATCCGAGCGTGCTCCCGGAAGCGTTGCGCCGGCTGCCCCAACCACGCCGACTGCTGATTCGGTTGAATGGTTGCATCAGCGCACCGAGACCGCGGTCGAAGCGCAGCTGCGCCTGCAGCAACGCTGGAAAAAAGCGCTGGCCTTGGCCTGGTTGGCAGCGGCGATCCTGCTGTGGCTTGGCGCGTGCCCGTTGGGCAGGATTGCGCAGACGATGTTCATCCTTGGCGGGTTGGGCTGCGTGCTTGTCGGCATCCTGCTGGCGCTGCGACGCCCGCGCGCGGATGCCCTCCCACGACGCCAGGTTGATCGCGCCCGCGGCCCGCTGTTGATGTTCACCCAGCGCGCTGCCGGCAACGCCGCCGTGGTCAACACCCATGCACTTCTCGGCGACAGCCTGAAGCTGCACCTGCCCGCTCATTGGCGCAACAGCGGCCGCGTCACTTCCGGCGAATCGGTCGAAATCGAGGTTGACCGCGACAATGGCCGAGTCCTCGGGCTCGGCAACGGCTGGTCATTGGAAGACGAACAGCGACGCTTCCCTGAAGCCCGCTGGCGCACACCGCTATTGCTGAGCTTGGTGGGCGGGTTTGCGCTGATGCTGTCGCTGGCGGGAAATGATGCCGTCATCCCGAAGCTGAAAACCAGCATTGCCGCGATCATGCCCGGCAAGGTGCGCGAGGATGCAAGCGCGCAATCGCTGCTGAAGAATCCGCCATCGCGCGGCGATACGCTGCAGCTCTCCGGTACGGGGTTCTGTGCACCCGCATCGCACCGCGACGACTCCGGCGAAATGATTGCCGGCGCCGATTGCCTGCAGATCCGCTGGGGCGGCAAGCCCGTCAAGGCGGGCTCGCTCCAACTGGATCCAGCGCTCATGGCGTTGTACTCGGGCAATTACCTGCAGACACGCAGGTCCAGCTCACAGGCGATGCTCACCGCGATGATGGCTGGCACGGGCAACTATCCGTTGGGCGCATCCCCGTCGGTGCTGGAAGTCAGTGGGCTGCATGACCTGGTGGCTCTGCTGGAGACCGTTTGCGCCACCGCATCCGCCGAATGTGATGCATTGAAGAGCTCGCTGGCACAAGCGCTGCAGCTCGAAGTCCATGATGAGAACGGCAGCAGGTTGCTGACGGACTGGCCGGCGCTGGCGCAGGAACTGCGCAAGCTGGGGGATCTTCCACCTGCCTTCAACAGCATCGAACTGAACATCGCTGACGTCGAGAACATCCGCGGGCTTACCCGCGATTTCGCCTCCGCCGACATTGCCCACGCGCTGTCCAGGCAGACAGCGCAGATTCTGGCTCAGGGCGAGGATGGGGTGACGCTGGCAATGGATGAACGTGTTGCAGATCCTTCTGCCGAGGATGCTGATAGCGGTGGCGACTACGGAAGCGGCGACCACCACGGCGCGAACGGTTTGCTGGAGCAATGGCAGCGCACCCAGCAGCTGCTGGGCAAGGAGTCACCATTCCAGATCAATGCCCGCGTCATAGGAGTGACCCAAACCGGCAACGGCCTGCGTGTGGAACTGTCGGCGCTGGACGGCGACCCCAGGAAAACGCCCTCCGCCATCGGCGGCACCTTGCTGCTTCTGCTCAACTTGGCCCTGCTTGGCAGCCAACTGCCACGGCTGTTCATTGGCATACGCGACGCCAGCCGGCGGCGTACGGCCTTGGCCGAGGATATGCGCAAGCGCCCGCCCCCCGGGCAGCAACAGATGTTCTGAGCTTCGCCGGAAAGGCCCAAAACCTGGAGAGCGGCGTGCTGCGCAGACATGCCGTTCGCTTCGGCATATCGCCGTCTCAACCATTGAGACGGCGATATGCTTCCATAAGGCTCTTTGATCGGCAGTCCGTGCATGGCGTTTTCCCTCGCTCCCCGCACCGAAGCCAGCGAACGGGCGCTGGCAACCACCGATGGCCTGCCCTCGCGTGACGGCTCGCTGCTCGGCCAGCGCCTGGCCCGGCGCTACAAGGACCGGGTCACCGGCAGTTTCACCCTTCCGGGCCGCGAGGGCAGCTATGCCCCCATCCCCGATGACGTGCCCGAGGCGCTGAAAGCCGCGCTGAAAGCACGCGGCATCGAGCAGCTGTATTCACACCAGGCCGAGGCCTGGAATGCCAGCCAGCGCGGCGAGCATGTCGCCATCGTCACCCCCACCGCCTCCGGCAAATCGCTGTGCTACACCTTGCCGGTGGTCAGCGCAGCGATGCAGGGCAATGCCAAGGCGCTCTACCTGTTCCCGACCAAGGCGCTGGCGCAGGACCAGGTGGCCGAACTGCTGGAGCTGAACCGGGCCGGCGACCTCGGGGTCAAGGCCTTCACCTTCGATGGCGACACCCCCGGCGATGCGCGCCAGGCGATCCGCCTGCACGGCGATATCGTGGTCAGCAACCCCGACATGCTGCACCAGGCCATCCTGCCGCACCACACCAAGTGGGCGCAGTTCTTCGAGAACCTGCGCTATGTGGTGATCGACGAGATCCACACCTATCGCGGTGTGTTCGGCAGCCACGTCACCAATGTGCTGCGCCGGCTCAAGCGCATCTGTGCGTTCTATGGCGTGCAACCGCAGTTCATCCTGTGCTCGGCCACCATCGGCAACCCGCATGCGCATGCCGAGGCGCTGGTGGAAGAGCGCGTCCACGCCATCACCGAATCCGGCGCGCCCACCGGGCCCAAGCACGTGCTGCTGTGGAACCCGCCGGTCATCAATCCGGATCTTGGCCTGCGCGCCTCGGCACGATCGCAGGCCAACCGCATCGCCCGCATCGCGATCAAAAGTGGTTTGAAGACCCTTGTGTTCGCACAGACGCGCTTGATGGTGGAGGTGCTGACCAAGTACCTGAAGGACATCTTCGACAACGACCCGCGCAAGCCGGCGCGTATCCGTGCCTATCGCGGCGGCTACCTGCCCACCGAGCGCCGCGAGGTGGAACGGGCGATGCGCGCCGGCAACATCGACGGCATCGTCAGCACCTCGGCGCTGGAGCTGGGCGTGGATATCGGCGCGCTCGACGTGGTCATCCTCAATGGCTACCCCGGCAGCGTCGCGGCAACGTGGCAGCGCTTCGGCCGCGCCGGTCGCCGCCAGCAGGCCGCGCTCGGCGTGATGGTGGCCAGCAGCCAGCCGCTGGATCAGTACGTGGTGCGGCATCCGGATTTCTTCGCCAATGCCACGCCCGAGCACGCACGCATCTCGCCGGACCAGCCGCTTATCCTGTTCGATCACATCCGCTGCGCCGCCTTCGAGCTGCCGTTCCTGGCTGGCGAACCGTTCGGGCCAATCGATCCGCTGGTATTCCTGCAGGCCCTGGCCGAAACCGAAGTGGTGCACCAGGAAGGCGACCGCTGGGAATGGATTGCCGACAGCTACCCCGCCAATGCGGTGAGCCTGCGCGCGGTGGCCGATGGCAACTTTGTGGTGGTGGACCGCAGCGACGGCAAGCAGCAGATCATCGCCGAGGTGGACTATTCCGCCGCTGCGCTGACCCTGTACGAAGGCGCCATCCACATGGTGCAGAGCACGCCGTATCAAGTGGAGCGGCTGGACTGGGACGGCCGCAAGGCCTACGTGACCCGCACGCACGTCGACTACTACACCGACAGCATCGACTACACCAAGCTGAAAGTACTGGACCGCTTTGATGGCAACGGCGCCGGCCGTGGCGATTCACACCACGGCGAAGTGCATGTGGTGCGGCGCGTGGCCGGTTACAAGAAGATCCGCTATTACACGCATGAGAACATCGGCTACGGCCCGGTCAACCTGCCCGACCAGGAACTGCATACCACCGCCGTCTGGTGGCAGCTGCCGCAGGCCACGCTGCTGCGCAGCTTCGCGCAGAAGCAGGACGCGCTGGATGGTTTCCTCGGTGCCGCCTATGCGCTGCACATCGTCGCCACCGTGGCGGTGATGGCCGACGCCCGCGACCTGCAGAAGGCGGTGGGCAATGGTGACGGTGCCTGGTTTGCGGTAGCCGACCAGACCGGCCGCGGCCAGCTGCGCGGCAACGAAGCCGGCGAAGGCGCGGTGGAGCTGATGCAGAGCTTCGTGCCGACGGTATACCTGTACGACAACTTCCCCGGCGGCGTGGGCCTGAGCGAGCCGCTGTGGCAGCGCCAGGGCGAGCTGGTGCAGCGCGCCCTGGAGCTGGTGGAGCGCTGCGACTGCAATGCCGGCTGCCCCGCCTGCGTGGGCCCGGTGCTGGCGGCACAGGAAGAGGACAAGGGCGAGACGCCGCGTTCGCTGGCCTTGAAGGTGCTGTCGCTGCTGTCCGCCGAGCGTTGCGACCAGGTGCAGGCGGTTGCCGCCGATGAGGCGCTCGACCTGCTGCCATGAGCATCAGCCTGGACAAACTGAAGGCCCTGCGTAAGCAAGCGGGGCTGGCAACGGCAGCGCCTGTGGAGCCCGCAGCGCCCATGGCTTTTGTGGGAGCGGCGGCAGCCGCGAAGCCAGCGATGGGGGACCCTGCAGCATTGCCGGTTGCTCCGGATGCATCGGTTTCTTCTCCGGCTTCGGATACAGCAGTGGCTTCGCGGCTGACGCCGCTACCACAAAAGCCGAAGACTGAATCTTCGGTGTTCGGCTGGGTCGATCAGATCCAGCACAAACCCGCGGCCCCGCAGGACGGAGCTGCATTGCGGCGCTTGTTGGCGACACGCAACCGTGCCATCGCTCCTGCACAACCGGTCGAACGTGGCCCGGTGGATCGTGATCTACCCGGCACCGAGATTGCACCTGGCCTGCACCTGATCGAAGCCTTCATCCCGCAGGCAATTCCAACGCAAGCGCTGTCGTTGGCTTTCAGCAAACGTCCTGAAGAATCCGTCGCACCGCACGATCTGCTGTTCTTCGACACCGAAACCACCGGCCTGGCCGGCGGCACCGGTACCCGTGCCTTCATGATCGGTGCCGCCGACTGGCATCACGATGCAGCGCGCGGCGAAGGCCTGCGCGTGCGCCAGCTGCTGATGTCGACGATGGGTGCGGAGAACGCGATGCTGGAGCTGTTCGCCAGCTGGCTGGCCCCAACGACCGTGCTGTCCAGTTACAACGGCCGCTGCTATGACGCGCCGTTGTTGAAGACGCGTTACCGGTTGGCGCGGCGCGGTGATCCGATTTCGGCATTGGATCACGTGGACCTGCTGTTCCCCACCCGCCGCCGCTATCGCGGTACCTGGGAGAACTGCCGGCTGGCGACCATCGAACGGCAGTTGCTGCTGATCGCACGCGAGGATGACCTGCCGGGTTCGGAAGCACCTGCGGCGTGGCTGAGCTACCTGCGCGGTGGCAGCGCGCGCAACCTGCGCCGTGTTGGTGAGCATAACCATCAGGATGTGGTGACGCTGGCGCAGCTGTTCCTGCGCCTGGTGCAGGCGGAAGCAGATGAGCGGGCGGAGTTGGCGTTGGAAGCTGAGCGCTGAATTTCAGTTGCTCTTCTCGCTCCACTCCAAGAGCCTACCCCTCCCCAGCCCTCCCCTTGGCTGCGCCAAAGGGAGGGAGTAAAGCTCGGCCCCCTCCCTTGCGCGAAGCGCAGGGGAGGGTTGGGGAGGGGTGCTTTTGCTCCGCTCTTGCTCTGCTTCGCAGCTGCACCGCCACCACCCTCAAACATCAACCACCAAGCGGCTGCGCGACTCCACTGCTGATCGCTTCGCGAATCAGCTGCTCCGCATCACGATTGGCCCTGGCACTGGCTGCTGCCTGCTGCCTGCCCAGCTCCGCCTGCTGCTTGCCCAAGGCCACCTGCTGTGCGGCCAGGCTTTCCATCTCCGCACGCATCGCCGGGTTCTGCATTTCTTCGCGGGCCTGATCAAGCTTGCGCCGTGCCTCTTCAGACGCGCGGCGTTGTGCGCCGGTACGTTCACCCGAACTCAATGCCAGCTGCGCCTGCTCACTCGCCAGCTCACCAATCCGTGCGCCGATCTCGCCCATGCGCTCACCGATCTGCCCCTGGCGGTCACCCAACGCTCCCTGCCGGTCACCCAGCCGACCCTGCGCATCAGCCAGGCGCACGGTCTCGGCATGTAGCTGCTCAAAGCGCGACAAGGTTGCCGCATCACGCACCACATAGCGCTTGCCATCACGGCGTACCAGCAGCACGCCCTTGCCATCGTCCAGTTGCTTGGCTTCGCGCAGGTCGGCGACGCTGCCATTCATGACGTTGTGGTTGCCCCTGATCAGCACATAACCATCGGCGTTCTGGTTGCTGGAAAGGTGGATAACGCCTTGCGTGCGAAGTGGTGCAGCGGGGGCTGGCGGGGCCGCCGGCGGTGCGGGTGGCACGACCAATGCCGGTGGTGCTGGCGGCGCAGGCGGTGCAGCGGGTACCGCAGTGCCGGCAACTACCGTACGTGTCGCCGAGCGGGTAACCGGTGCAGTTGGCGCAACCGGCGCGACGGGCGCGGCCACAGGAGCAGGCGGTGCGGGTGGCGCAGGCGGTACCGGCATCGCCACCAACCGCAGCGGTGCTACGCCGACCAGCGCGACGGCAGCGATGATCAGGGCCGCACCGACGCGCGGGAAGGAAGAAGTGTCCTGCAACATGAGCAATCTCCGCTTGAGGCTGAGGAAGGTCGGCGACGCGCTGGCCAGACCAGCACCGGGCCGGGGAGCGACGCCCAGCTGCAGCAGCAGGCGCCCGTAGTGTTGGCGGCAGTGGCGGTCACCGGCGACCACCGCGGCATCCACCGCGGCTTCGCGGGCAATGCCATATTCGCGGGCGGCCAGGTGCACCACCGGATGGAAGAAGAACAGGTGCTGGGCGAGCGCAGGCACCAATCCCAGCCACAGGTCGTGGCGTTGCAGGTGCACCAGCTCATGGGTCAAGGCCATGTCCAGCTGGTCGTCGCCCATGCGCTGCAGGCCACGTGCCGGCAACAGCAGTACCGGACGCCACGGTCCAATCAGCTGCGGCGAGTCGATCGCAGTGCTGAGCATCAGGCGCGGTGCGCGGTGCAGGCCATGCGCATCGGCGGCCAGCGCGAGTGCGGCGTTGAGCTTGTGGTCGTGGCAGGGCTGTGCGGCACGCAGCAGGGCACGGCTGGCGCGATACGCCAGCGCGGTGCGCAAGGCCATCACCAATACACCGGCGGCCCACAACGCCATCAGCACCAGGCTCCATGACCAGTTGCTGTCCACCGGCAAGGGCTGCATCACGATGAGCGGTGCGGTAGTCACCGGCGCAGCGGTTGCGGCAGCCTGTGCCACCACCGGTGCAGCCTCGACCGCAGGCAGCAGCGGCAACTCCAGCGGTGACACCCAGAACAGGCCAACCACCGCCTGCACCGCCACCAGCCACCACAGCGCGCACTGGGTGCTGGCCGGCAGCCGTCGCACATATCGGCACAGCAGCCACACCAGCCCGGCCAACAGCGCGGTCTGCACGCTGGTCGCCAACAGGCGGCTGCCCAACAACTCAAGCGTCATCGACATGGCTCAGTCCTCCCGGCGCTGCGATTGCAGCTTGCTGACCAGCGCTTCCAGTTCGGCCAGCTCGTTGTCGCTGACCTCGGCCTTCTCCGACATCCACGCCACGAACGGCGAGATCGAGCCCTGCAGGGTCTTCTCGACGAAGCTGCCGACCGCGCCGTTGACCACGTCCTGCTGTTCGGCCGTGGTGCAGTAGCGGTACACGCCCTCGTCCTGCTCGCGCTGCAGGTAACCCTTGGTGCGCAGGCGCTCCATCATCGTCAGCACGGTGGAGCGGGCCAGTCCGCGGGCCTCACCGAAGCGTGCGGCAACCTCGCCGACGCTGGTGGGTTCGTTCTCTCCGATGTACTGCAGCAGGGCCAGTTCCTGGTCCCCGATGGTCTTGCGGCGCATGGCCGTCTCCGTGACTACATTTGTCGTCACGGTAGATCTGCCTACATTTGTAGTCAATAGCCCGGATGGCACCCTGACCGCTGCCGGGCTGAATGATTCAGCTGACGGCGCTGTCGATCTGCCAGCGCGCGAACTCGCTCTCGAACTCGGCCAGCGTCAACAGCCCAAGACAGGCATGGGCGCCGATCGGCAACACCTCACCACGCGCCAGCCGGCGTGCCAACAGCACGGCCGCGAAGGTCGGAATCTCCGGACCGTGCAGCATTGGAGCAGTGAGATCCCAATGCACAGTGTGCTGCAGGCCGTCGCGTTGGCCACGCAGGGTGATGCGCATGCCGCCAAGATCGGTACCGAAGCGATCGAACCAGCGACCAGCCCGGGCAAATACGCCGGCCAGCGCATCCATCGGCAATGGCAGGCCAATGCGCCGAAGCCAGGCCATCGCAGCCAGAGAGCGCGACAGGAACGGCAACTCCAGCGCCGCGCGGAAGCGCACGGTCGCCACGCCGGGATAACGCTGCACCAGCAGCGTGTGGTCCGGCACATCACAGGGCGAAGCCAGGCGCGGACCGATGCGGGCGAAGCGCACCGGCTGCGGATCGGCCCAGCCGGTCACCGTCTGCCAGCGGCCATCCAGCCAGCACTCGAACGGTTTGCCGCAATACGAAAGCACCGCACGCACCGTGGCCATGCCCAGCGGCGTGGCCTGTGCGGGTGCAATCACCATGTCGATGCTGTGCAGCTGATCGAACTGCGGGGCGAGTGCATCCACCACCGCGCTGGACAGCGCCGGCAAGGTGCTGGCGCCGCTGATCGCACTGCGTTGCGTCTGTTCGGCCAGGGCCTGCAACTGCTGCGGGAAGTCGGCGACAAAGTCGCGGCCGTCGGCCAGATCGATGTAGTGCATGCCCGCATGCAGGCAGGCCTGTGCCACATCGTAGCCCTGCCCTTGGAACGGCCCTGCGGTATGGATGACCAAGGCTGCTCGCGTATACGCAAGCTGTACCTCGAAATCAGCGGCGGCGGTATCCAGCCGGCACAACTCGATGGTCGCCAGATCCACACCGGGCAGATTGGCTGCGGCCTGCGCTGGATTGCGCCCAGCGGCTATGACTTTGATGCCCGGTGTAATCGCAAGTGCGCGCACGATGCGTGCGCCGAAATGACCGTAACCGCCCAACACCAGAACACGACAGCTTTCCTGCTGTGACATCGGATCTTCCTGCGTCGATTGCTGGGTGGATTATCGGCGAGGAATGCACCGCATCGCCCTCTCCCCTGCGCGTTGCGCAAGGGAGGGAGCTTTGGCCCTTCCCCTTTGGCGCAGCCAAGGGGGAGGTTGGGAGGGAGTGGCTTTGGTCGTTGCTTGGGCTCGTGGATCAATGTTCCCGCGAAGAGCACCCCTCCCCAACCCTCCCCTGCGCGTTGCGCAAGGGAGGGAGGTTTGGCCCCTCCCCTTTGGCGCAGCCAAGGGGGAGGTTGGGAGGGGGTGGCTTTGGTCGTTGCTTGGGCTCGTGGATCAACGTTCCTGCAAAGAGCACCCCTCCCCAACCCTCCCCTGCGCGTTGCGCAAGGGAGGGAGCTTTGGCCCCTCCCCTTTGGCGCAGCCAACGAGCAGGGCCGGCGGGGACGGGGCTTGAGCCCACCGTCAACCGCGCGGGCCGCCCATCACCGGCAGGATCGCGCCGCTGATATAGCTGGCAGTAATCGGGGAAGCCAGGAACACATACGCCGGCGACACTTCCTCCGGCTGCGCCGGGCGTCCCATGTCACTGTCCTTGCCGAACTCGGCCACGTCTTCAGCCACCTTGTCGGCGGGGTTCAGCGGTGTCCATACCGGCCCCGGCGCGACGCAGTTGACGCGGATGCCGCGCGGCAGCAACTGGCTGGCCAGGGACTTGGTGAATGCATGGATCGCGCCCTTGGTCGCCGCGTAATCGATCAACGATCTGCTACCGAACAGACCGGTCTCCGAGCCGGTGTTGATGATGCTGGCGCCCTCGCCCATGTGCAGCAGCGCCGCCCGCGCCATGTGGATATAGCCGGCGATATTGGTCTGCAGGGTTTCCTGCAGGTGTTCATCACTCAGATCCTCCAGATGATGGCAGTGCAGCTGGAAGGCCGCGTTGTTGACCAGGATGTCGATACCACCAAACGCCTTGGCCACCTGCTGCACCGCGTGGTCGCAGAACGCGGGATCGCGCACGTCACCGCTGAGCGCCAGGCTGCGCTGGCCTTCCTGCTCGATATGCCCGCAGGTGACCTTGGCATCTTCATGCTCGCTCAGGTACAGCACCGCGACATCGGCGCCTTCGCGGGCGAACAACACCGCCACCGCCCGGCCGATGCCGGAGTCGCCTCCGGTGATGATGGCGCGCATGCCTTTCAGTTTGCCGCTGCCCTTGTAGCCCGGGGCCAGATAACGCGGTGCCAGTCGCAGATCATGTTCGTTGCCCGGCTTGGCCAGCTGCTGCGCAGGCAGCTTGCTGGGTTGGCGGCGGGCGCCGGCCTGCACGCTAGCGTGATGCTCGGGCGTGGCGCTGCGCAGTTTCTCCTGCTGCTGCAGGTCCTCCTGCAAGCGGCGCTGACGACTTGCCGTGCGCTGCGCAACGCTGTCGACGGACGGTGCGGCGGCCTTCTTGGCGGCTGCCTTTCGTGGTGCAGCCTTGCTGACTGCGGGCGTCTTCTTCCTGGTTGCCATGACGTTCCCCTCCCGCTCATCCAGCGGCATGGCGCGCGCAGTGCTCGCAGCAATAGGTGGCGCCGTTTGCCTCCACGCCATGGCCGATCACCGCGCATTGGCAATGCGCACAGCGCGGTGCCAGCGCGTGGATCGCACACTCGAACGAATCAAACGTGCCGGTAATCTTGCCTTGGGTGACGGTGAAGCTATTGGCGTAGTTGTTGCCACAGACGTCGCAGGTAGCCATTGCGGTGCTCCTTTCGCTATCAGGTGGAGCCTGCAGTGTGCGCAGGGGCAGCGCCGACGTCGGTGAAATGCGCGTGGACAGGATGTGTATTTCATCTACTGCAAACAATGCAGCGGTGATGCTGCCATCCACGCCACCGCCACCGGAGCCTGCCATGTACCGTCTGCTTGCCGTATCCGCCACCGCCCTGATGCTGTCTGCCTGCAGCACTGCACGGGTGAGCAGCATCCAGCCCATCGACGGCATTGTCTCCGGCCAATGCCATACCGATATGGTGCGTGGCGCGGTTGGCCTGGCCGCAGCGCCCGACACCGTCGAGCGCGCCCGTGTCGACAGCGATAGCCTGCAGGTGAATGTGGTGCGTGGGCGCAATCAACCCGAGGCTCCCGCCGCGAGCACAGTGCCACCGGCATCGGGTGGTGGTGAGCGGCTGACCATCGAGGTAGGCCGCACCAACAACATCACCGCTATCCGCTGCGGCTGAACCCCGTGCCACTGCGGTGGGCAGCACGCAGGAAGCGCAATGCCGCCGCCTCCCATTGCCGTGGCCCGCGCAACGCTCGCAGTCGCAGCAACTGGCCCTGGCGCCAGCCATCGAACACACAGGGGTCGATATAGGCCTTGCGACATACCGCCGGGGTATTGCCCAGCATCGCCGCCACCGCGGCGATCACCTGGTTCTGCAAGGCATTCAGTGCCTGCTCGCCGCCGTGGTCCGGCAACGGCAGCTGCGCCAGTTCACGCAGCGCCACCAGCGTGCCACCCCAGGTGCGGAAATCCTTGGCGCTGAAAGCATCGCCGGTGGCCTGGCGCAGGTAGTCGTTGACATCGGCCGAGTCCACTGGCCGCAATCGGCCAGTATCGTCGCGGTACTGGAACAGCAACTGTCCTGGCAATTGCTGGCAACGCTGTACCAGCCTGGCGAGCTGCGGGTCATCGATCTGCAGGGCCTGCAGCTGCCCTGATTTGCCGTTGAAGCGCAGTTGGGCGCGGCCACCCCGTATCTGCAGGTGCTGGTTGCGCAGGGTGGTCAGCCCGTAGGAGCGATTGCTGCGGGCGTAGGCATCGTTGCCAACCCGCCCCAGGGTACGGCCCATCACCGCCACCACGATAGCGATCACCTTCTCGCGCGGCAGGCCGGGCAGTTTCAGGTCGGCCCGCACCTGTCGGCGCAGGCCCGGCAAGGCCTTGCCGAAGGCGACGACGCGATCGAACTTGTCGTCGCTGCGCATGCGCACCCAGTCCGGGTGATAGCGGTACTGCTTGCGCCCTCGCGCATCACGGCCGCTGGCCTGCAGGTGACCGTTGGCCTGGGCACAGATCCATACCTGGGTATAGGCCGGCGGAATTGCCAGCGCGCGAATGCGCTGCAGCGTGGTCGCCGCCTTTACCGCATGCCCGCGTGCATCCACATAACGGAAACCGCGTCCGCTACGGATGCGGCGTATGCCCGGTTCATCGTCACTACTGTGGTGCAACCCGGCTGCGCTATGTGCGGCCATCGCAGACCTCCCCTTGCTGCTGCGGTCGGCCAGTATCGCGTCGCCCGTTGCGACGCAGCGTCAACAATGCCTTCACTTGGCTATATGCTTGGACCGACCATCAACACCTTGGAGTTCCGATGCAATTCCCGTCGACGCCGCGCGCCCTGCGCCGCCCCGCCGCCCTGATTGCCACCGCTACCCTGCTGCTGGCGCTCAGCGCCTGCACCAAGCCAGCCCCGGAAGAACAGGATGAGGCGCTGAACGAATCCCAGCAGGCCGCACAGGCAGCCGCCGCCCCCGCTGAAGCCACGCCGCCACCGGGCGCCTGCGACGCCAGCCAGGTACAGGGCCTGGTCGGCCAGCCTTACGCCGAGTCCATGCTGAACCAGGCCAAGGAAGATGCCGGCGCCACCGATGTGCGCGTGCTCAAACCCAACCAGCCGGTGACCATGGAGTTCATCGGTGAACGCCTGAACATCGAAATCGATGAGAAAGGTATGGTCAGCGGCGTGCGCTGCGGTTGATTTTTGTATAGCCAAAGCCTTGCCGGGCAAGGCTTTGGTTGCGCTCGCAACGATGTATTGCGGCGCTGCAACAACTGTGATTTAGTCGAACCATCCGGTGACCTCAAGGTGCGCTCCTGAACGAGCACGTTGCGTCATCGGGTGGGCGCGAGGGCGCTTGGATCAGGCGAATACGCCGCAACGGCGTGCGTCGGGTCTTACCCCAACGGCACGTGCGGCAGCACGGCGCGATCCATCCGATGCATGACGTGCTCAGCGAGCGGGCGGGAGTGTCGCCGCTCACCTGAATCGCATCGAGGCACAGATGGCTGTCCGCACTCCGCAAGGCCTTTACGACCCGCAAGACGAACGCGATGCCTGTGGTTTCGGCATGGTCGCCCAGCTCGACGACCAACCCTCGCGTCTGCTGGTGGATACCGCCATCGCCGCGCTGTCGCGCATGACCCACCGCGGCGGCGTTGCTGCCGACGGGCTCACCGGTGACGGCTGCGGCCTGCTGCTGCGCAAACCTACCGTCTTCCTACGCCAGCTGGCCGAAGAGGCCGGCATCGTGGTGGGGCCGAACTTCGCCGCCGGCGTGGTGTTCCTGCCGCACGACGCGGATGCGGCCCAGCGATGTCGCGACGAACTGGATGCACAGCTGCGTGCCGCCGGCTGCCATCCGCGCGGCTGGCGTGAAGTGCCCACCGATGACAGCGTCTGCGGCCAGCTGGCCCGCGACACGCTGCCGAAGATCGAACAGGTGTTCGTCGATGCCGATATCGAGCAGAGCGCCGAACAGTTCGCGCTGGCCCTGTTCATGTCGCGCCGCCGCAGCGAACAGACCCTGCGCGATGTCGCCGACTACTACGTCACCACCCTCAGCGCCGAAGCCATCAGCTACAAGGGCATGGTGCTGCCGGACAAGCTGAGCACCTTCTACCCGGACCTGCAGCGCCACGAACTGGCATCCAGCGTGGTGGTGTTCCACCAGCGCTTCTCCACCAACACCATGCCGCGCTGGCCGCTGGCGCATCCGTTCCGCATGCTCGCCCACAACGGCGAGATCAACACCATCGAAGGCAACCGCCATTGGGCGCAGGCGCGCAGCAAGGTGTGGAAGACGCCGAAGTTCGACATCGCCGAGCTCGACCCGGTGATCTCGATGCATGGCTCCGATTCGCAGAGCATGGACAACATGCTGGAGCTGATGGTGGCCGGCGGCATGGAGCTGATCCAGGCGCTGCGCATCCTGGTGCCACCGGCAACCCAGTCGCTGGAGTTCAAGGACGCCGACCTCGCCGCGTTCTACGAGTTCTACGGCTTGAACAGTGAGCCCTGGGATGGCCCGGCCGGCATCGTCGCCTGCGACGGCCGCTACGCCGCCTGCACCCTGGACCGCAACGGCCTGCGTCCGGCACGCTGGATGCTGACCTCCGACCGCCACTTCCTGGTGGCGTCCGAAGCCGGCGTCTGGGAAGTGCCGACCGAGCGCGTGGTGCGCAAGGGCAAGCTGGGCCCGGGCCAGATGATGGCCATCGACCTCAAGCGTGGTGACCTGCTCGATTCGGAAGCCATCGACCGCATCAACCGTGCACGTGCGCCGTACAAGCAATGGCTGCACCAGGGTGTGACTTACCTGCAGACCGAGTTGATCGATCCCTCGCTGGCCGAGGAGCCGTTCGACGAAGCAACGCTGCGCAGTTACCACAAGCTGTTCCAGCTTACGACCGAAGAACTCGAACAGGTGCTGCGGCCGCTGGCCGAAACCGGCCAGGAAGCCACCGGTTCGATGGGCGATGACACCCCCATCGCCGTGCTCAGCCGCCACACCCGCCCGCTGTACGACTACTTCCGCCAGGCTTTCGCGCAGGTCACCAACCCGCCGATCGATCCGCTGCGCGAAGAGTGCGCGATGTCGCTGACCACCCAGCTCGGCAAGGAGACCAACATCTTCCACGCCGCGGCGGAGACGGTGAACCACGTCATCCTCAACTCGCCGGTGCTGAGCCAGCGCAAGCTGCGCCAGCTGCTGAAGATGGAGCAGTACGTCGAGCGCAATCGCCTGATCGATCTGTCCTACAGCGTCGAGGAAGGGCTGAAGGCCGGCATCGAGCGCATCTGCGCCGAGTGCGAACAGGCTGCGCGCGACGGCGTGGTGATGCTGCTGCTGTCCGACCGCTACCCGGTCGCCGACCGACCGATGGTGCATGCGCTGCTGGCTACCAGCGCCGTGCATCACCATCTCTCGAAGGTCGGCCTGCGCTGTGAGGTCAACCTGATCCTGGAAACCGGCACCGCCCGTGATGCGCACCACATGGCCTGTCTGCTGGGCTTTGGTGCCACCGCGGTGTATCCGTACCTGGCCTACCAGACCCTGTTCGACCTGGGCCGGCGCGGCATCCTGCAGTTGAAGAAGGGCGGTGAGGTCTCGCAGATCGGCCGCAGCTACCGCAAGGGCATCTACAAGGGCCTGAGCAAGATCATCTCCAAGATGGGCATCTGCACCGTTGCCAGTTATCGCGGCGCGCAGCTGTTCGAGATCGTCGGCCTCGATCCGGACGTGGTTGAACTGTGCTTCCCGGATACCGCTGCCCGCATCGGCGGCGTGGGCCTTGCACGGCTGGATACCGAAGCTCGCGAGCTCACCGTGCGTGCCTGGAACGATCTGGCGCAGCCGGAAGTCGGCGGCCTGCTCAAGTATGTGCATGGCGGCGAATACCACATGTACAACCCGGACGTGGTGATGACGCTGCAGCGCGCCTCGCGCACCGGCGATGCCGCCGATTGGCGCAAGTACATGGACGCAGTGCATTCGCGCCCGACCTCGGCGCTGCGCGACCTGCTGCAGCTCAAGCCGGCAGCAACGCCGGTGCCGTTGGATGAAGTGGAACCGGCCGAAGCGCTGTTCAAGCGCTTCGACACGGCTGCCATTTCCTTGGGCGCCCTGTCACCGGAAGCGCATGAGGCGCTGGCGATTGCGATGAACCGCCTCGGCGGCCGTTCCAACTCCGGCGAAGGCGGCGAAGATCCCGCACGCTATGGCACCGAGAAGCGTTCCAAGATCAAGCAGGTGGCCTCCGGTCGCTTTGGCGTCACTGCTGAGTACCTGGTGAATGCCGAAGTGCTGCAGATCAAGGTCGCACAGGGCGCCAAGCCCGGTGAAGGCGGCCAGCTGCCTGGCCACAAGGTCAACGAGCTGATCGCGCGCCTGCGCTATGCCAAGCCCGGCATCGGCCTGATCTCGCCGCCGCCGCACCATGACATCTATTCGATCGAAGACCTGGCACAGCTGATCTACGACCTGAAGCAGGTCAATCCGGATGCACTGGTATCGGTGAAGCTGGTTTCGCATGCCGGCGTCGGCACCATTGCCGCTGGCGTGGTGAAGGCCGGTGCCGACCTGATCACCGTGTCCGGCCATGACGGCGGCACCGGTGCCTCGCCGATCAGCTCGATCCGCTATGCCGGCGTGCCGTGGGAGCTGGGCGTGGCCGAGTCGCACCAGGCCCTGGTCGGCAACGACCTGCGCAGCCGCACCATCCTGCAGACCGACGGTGGCCTGAAGACCGGCCTGGACGTGGTCAAGGCCGCGCTGCTCGGCGCCGACAGCTTCGGCTTCGGCACCGGCCCGATGATCGTGCTGGGGTGCAAGTACCTGCGCATCTGCCACCTCAACAACTGCGCCACCGGCGTGGCCACCCAGGACGAGCGCCTGCGTGCCGGTTACTTCACCGGCCTGCCGGAGCGCGTGGAAAACTTCTTCCGCCTGCTGGCCGAAGAAGTGCGCGAGTGGCTGTCCTACCTGGGCGCGCGTTCGCTGGATGAGATCGTCGGCCGCACCGATCTGCTGCAACAGCTGGAGGTATCGCCGCGCGAAGGCGTCAAGGTGGATCTGTCGCGGCTGTTGGCACCGGCCCAGTACGACGGCGCGCATTGCGCCGCGCAGCGCCTGTACCAGTCGCCGGACAGCCTGGCCACGCAGATGGACGACCTGCTGGCCGATGCCATCGCCAACAAGCGCGGCGGCGAACACCGCTTCCTGATCCATAACACCGACCGCTCGGTGGGCACGCGTCTGTCCGGCACCATCGCCCGCGCGCATGGCAACCACGGCATGGACGAGGCACCGCTGAACCTGCGCTTCCGCGGCACTGCCGGGCAGAGTTTTGGCGCGTTCAACGTTGGCGGCCTGAACCTGGAAGTCGAAGGCGAAGCCAACGACTACGTCGGCAAGGGCATGGCCGGCGGCCGCCTGGTGGTGCGCCCACCGCGCGGCGCGCGCTTCGAGGCGCGCAACACCGCCATCATCGGCAACACCTGCCTGTATGGCGCCACCGGTGGCGAGCTGTTCGCCGCAGGCCGCGCCGGCGAGCGCTTCGGCGTGCGCAACTCCGGCGCGCTGGCGGTGATCGAAGGTGCCGGTGACCACTGCTGCGAGTACATGACCGACGGTGTGGTGGCAGTGCTTGGCAAGGTCGGCCTGAACTTCGGCGCCGGCTTCACCGGTGGCCTGGCCTATGTGCTGGATATCGACCGTGATTTCGTCGACCGCTACAACCACGAGTTGATCGACATCCATCGCATCTCGGCCGAAGGCTTCGAGAACTACCGCCAGCACCTGCACACCCTGATCGGCCGCCACCGCGAATTGACCGGCAGCATCTGGGCGCAGCAGATCATCGACGAGTTCCGCGACTACGTCGGCAAGTTCTGGCTGGTCAAACCCAAGGCCGCCAGCATTGAATCGCTGGCAGAGTCGCTGCGCCGCGCCGCTTGACGCATTGTCTCCCTCTCCCGCCTGCGGGAGAGGGCCGGGGTGAGGGCAGCTTCAAGCGCCCCCTCATCCGCCCCTCCGGGGCACCTTCTCCCGCAAGCGGGAGAAGGGCTCCTCCAGACGCCACGAGTTCCCATGAGCCGCAAGCAAGCCTTCCAGTTTCTCGATCTGCCCCGCACCATGCCGCAGCGCATTCCGGTGGAATTGCGCACGTCCGGCGATTGGGGCGAGCTCTACGGCAAGTTCGACAAGGCCGACGCGCAGTACCAGGCCGGCCGCTGCCTGGACTGCGGCAACCCCTACTGCAGCTGGAAGTGCCCGGTGCACAACGCCATCCCACAGTGGCTGCAGCTGGTGCAGGAGGACCGCATCCACGAGGCGGCGACGCTCTGCCATTCCACCAACCCGTTGCCGGAAGTCTGCGGCCGCGTCTGCCCGCAGGACCGCCTGTGCGAAGGCAGCTGCACGCTGGAAGAGTTCGGCGCGGTCACCATCGGCGCGGTGGAGAAGTACATCGTCGATACCGCGCTGGCCACTGGCTGGAAGCCGGATCTGCATGCCGTTCAGAGCACCGGCAGGCGCGTTGCCGTCGTTGGTGCAGGCCCCGCGGGTTTGGCCTGCGCTGATCGCCTGGCGCGTGCCGGCGTGCAGGCGGTGGTGTTTGACCGCTACGAACAGATCGGTGGCCTGCTGCAGTTCGGCATCCCCAGCTTCAAGCTGGACAAGAGCGTGATCGACCGCCGCCGCGAGATCCTCGAAGGCATGGGCGTGCAGTTCCGCCTGGGTGTGGAGATCGGCCGCGACATCAGCATCGAGCAGCTGCAGGCTGACTACGACGCGGTGTTCCTCGGCACCGGTGCCTACCGTTACACCGACGGTGGCCTGATCGGCCAGGACCTGAAGAACGTGCTGCCGGCGCTGCCCTTCCTGGTGCAGAACAGCCGCATTGTCGGCGGCAACGATCCGCAGGGCCGGCCGATTGCCGGCTGGGAAGACCAGATCGCCCTGCCCGACCTCAACGGCAAGCGTGTGGTGGTGCTGGGTGGCGGCGATACCGGCATGGACTGCGTACGCAGCGCGATCCGCCTGGGCGCGGCCAAGGTGACCTGTGCGTATCGTCGTGATGAAGCCAACATGCCGGGCTCGGCACGCGAAGTCGCCAATGCACGCGAGGAAGGCGTGCGCTTCCTGTTCAACCGCCAGCCGCTGGCGATTGAAGCCGGTGCCGATGATGAAGTGATCGGCGTGACCGTGGTCGAGACCACGTTGAGCGAGCCGGACGCCAATGGGCGCCGCAATGCGGTCGCGATTGATGGCAGCGAGTCGCTGTTGGAAGCCGACGTGGTGATCATCGCCTTCGGCTTCTCGCCGACGCTGCCGGAATGGCTTTCGTCGCAGGGCGTGGAGGCCAGCAGCAATGGCCGCATCATTGCCGGTGGTGCTACGCGTCTGCCATTCCAGACCCACAACGCCAAGCTGTTTGCCGGTGGTGATGCGGTTCGCGGTGCGGACCTGGTGGTGACGGCGGTTGCTGAAGGCCGTGATGCTGCTGAGAGCATTGTTGCTTTGTTGAAGCGTTAGCGCTCAGCAAACACGGAGAGGCGTTAGAAGCTGAAAGCGCCCTCACCCCTACCCCTCTCCCGTTGAAACGGGAGAGGGGACTACTTCGGCTTTTTTTCTGACGACGGCCGAGCTCGCTGCTTCGGCTGTTGCTTCGGCTGTTGCTTTGGCTTTGGCTTTGGCTTCGGCTCTCAGCTTTGGAGTATCCGTTCGCCCAGTAACAAGGACCTCCCTTCTCCCGTATGCGGGAGAAGGTGCCCGACAGGGCGGATGAGGGGAGCTTTTGCTCTGGCATGAGCTTTGGCTTTGGCTCCCCACCAACCAACCAACACCCAGCTGCCCTACACTCAAGAACTCCGCACAAAGAGAAATCGCAATGCGCATCGGTCTGGCCGCAAACCGTCTCCATCACGAAAGCGCCGACGCTGCGTTGTTCCGTTGGCTGCGCGCCAGCGAAACCGGAATCCGCGAACTTGGCGTGGAACTGCATGCTGTCGGCCGCACCTACGACGCGATAGCCAGCACCCATCCTCTGCAGGATTACCCCGGACTTCAGCGCTATCCAAACGGCCGCGAAGGCGGATTGATGAAGCTCGTGGCCGAAGTCGTAGGCATGGGTACCCCGGAGCGCACACTCGATGGCGCGATCTACTTCATCGACCCGGTCGATCCTTCTTCAGTCTTCCCCGAAGCCATCGCCCTCAAGCGCCAATGCGTCATCCACGGCAAGCCTTTCATCTCCACGGTAGCCACCGCACGCGACTGGATTGAAATGGAGCGCATCCACGCCGGCCTCGCACCGGACCCGGGCGCCGATGATCTACATGACTTCAGCAAGCAGACGCTGGCGCTGATCGCCCACGATGCGCGCAAGCCGCAGATGCTGGCCTTTGCTGCCGAGCACTTCGATGTGTTGTCGCAGTTCGGGCAGCGCATCGGCACCGGCACCACCGGTCAGCGCTTGAACGAAATGGCCTGGAGCCGTGGCTGGCCGCGCGACCAGGAATGGATCCACCGTTTCCAGAGTGGTCCGCTCGGTGGTGACGCACAGATCGCTGACCGCGTACTCGAGCACCGCTGCCAGCGCGCAATCTTCTTTGAAGACCCGCATGTCGCCCGCCAGCACGAAGCCGACATCCAGTTATTGGAGCGTGCGGTAACCACGGTCACCGATGAAGCGGTGTGCATCACCGCGCCGAATATCGCCGCCCGCTGGGCAACTGCCGCACAGATCCGCCAGAACGCCTGACCGTAGTGCCGAGCCATGCTCGGCAGCGGCGTTCCAGGCAGTTCCTGCAGAGCCCCAATGCTTTGGCTTTGGCTTTGGCTTTGGCTTTGGCTTTGGCTTTGGCTTTGGCTCTCGCTTCTGCCTCGCCTTCAGCTCCAGCTCTTTCTTCCCCTTCTCCCGCCTGCGGGGGAAGGTGCCCGAAGGGCGGATGGGGGGCGCTTCTGGCTTCTGGCTCCCTTCAAGCCTTTCAGGCGAGTTGTTTCTACCAGCTTCGCGGCTTACGCCGCTCCCACAAATTCCCCAAAAGCCTGCCTTCGCTTCGGACAAAGAAAAACCCCGCTGCTTGTGGCAGCGGGGTTTTTGGTTTGAATCCTGACGATGACCTACTCTCGCACAGCTTAGGCTGCACTACCATCGGCGCGGCTACGTTTCACTTCCGAGTTCGGGATGGGATCGGGTGGTTCTGACCTGAGACGAAACGTGTAGCCATTTGGATAGTGAGTTCTCTACCCTTAACAGGCAAGGAGAGCTCCATGAAGAAGCGATTTACCGACGAGCAGATCATCTCGATCCT
>NZ_JBXFWM010000045.1:0-36812 GCF_056856655.1 Stenotrophomonas sp. STEN033 | reverse complement strand
CCCGGGCGTTTCTGTCGCGGCGCCTGTGTCGGCGTGGTTTTGACCTGTGTTGCGTGGTGGGGGCTGTGGGCCCCCCACTACAAATGAAAAACCCCGGCTTGTCCGGGGTTTTTCAGCACAACAGCAACAACGCCGCTACGCAGTCTTGTCCTTGATCGTGGTGCTGGGACCATTGCCCTTGACGCTGGTGATGCCAGCTTCGCGCGCGGCCTGCGAGGCATACATCTGGCTGCTGCCGATCACCTGGTGGTTGGCTGCTTTCAGATTGAAATGGTAGCGCCCGTCACTGGCGGTCTTGCGCTCGTAACGCGCTTCATCCGGGCTGTTCTTCTGCACCGAGGCGATGCCGTTCTCCGCACCGGCGCGCGTGGTGTAACGCTCGCTGGTCAGGATGACCTCGGCGTTGCCTGCCTTGAGCACGAAGTAAAACTGGCCGTCACTGCTCTTGTCCAACTCGTACCAACCTGCCATCGCAATACCCCACTTGAGGATGATGCCGGCACGCCGCCGCCCTGCTTGCGCAGCCGCATGCGTGGCTGTTGCCCGGATGACCGGACGTTGGAAGCCGCCAACTACCGCGGCTACAGGTACGACTCTACCTCAATCTTCTGTCCGTTCCAGCCAAGCCAGCTTGCGCTCTCGTGGCAGCTGCTTGATCTGCCATTCGGCACGGGACGCGGCCGAACGGTCGGCATAGGCGCGGCTGGCCAGGATCCGCAGCGGCGGGTGCGCGCGGGTATAGCGCGCACCCTTGCCGGCGACATGGGCCAGGAACCGGGCCTCCACATCGGTACTGATACCTGCGTAGTAGCTGCCATCGCGGCATTCCAGCAGATACACAAACCAACTGCCCTTCACCCGCGCCTGCTCCTGCTTGATTTACAGGCTGGCCGCGTCAGCAATCTTGCAAAGGCCTTCGCCCACTGCCTTGTTGGAGGTCATCTGACCACCCTTGATGCTGAAACGCACTTCGACGCGCACACTGCCGTCGTCCTGGCGACGCACGGTGGTACGCAACGGCACGGTCGAACCGCCACCGCCACGGACCGGGTTCTCGGCGGCGATGTAGCCGGTACGCTCGTTCGGATAAACCCCCACCATGCCCTCGGCCTCGATCGCGGCCACGGTCTTGGCGAACGCGTCGGCGTAGCTGACCCCTTCATGGTCGGTCGACGCCAGGAACTGCTTGCCGCTGGTGAAGCCACCGGCCACCGACAGGTTCTGCAGGCAACCGCTGCCCGAATCCACTACTTCCTTCTTGGCCAGCGCCAGCGACGGGACCAGCATCAAAGCCAGCGCCATGGTGCACATACGGAAACGCATCAGTTCCTTCTCCTTGGAGCGGTGATTCATAGGCTTTCCTGCAGGAGAAGGTGCTCCCCCTGTCCCCACGGCAGGCGGGAGGCCTACCACCTCCCGCCGCGTAAACTACTTGGACTGCCTGCCGTGCGCCAGTGAAATTGTCACGGAATCCTCAGGCTGCCGCCTCCAGCTGGGCGCGGCGGCGGGCGCGTACCGCATCAGCCAGGCGCTCCAGTACCTGCACCGTGCTGTCCCAGTCGATGCAGCCATCGGTGATGCTCTGGCCATAGACCAGCGGCTGGCCTTCGACCAGGTCCTGGCGACCGGCAACCAGGTGGCTCTCGATCATCACCCCAACCACACGCTGCTCCCCGCCTTCCAGCTGGGTGGCAATGTCTTCGATCACCCGCGGCTGGTTCTCGGGCTTCTTGCTGCTGTTGGCGTGGCTGGCGTCGATCATCAGGCGTGCCGGCAGCTGCGATTTGGCCAGTACCTCGCTGGCCGCCTGCACACTGGCCGCATCGTAGTTGGGCGCCTTGCCGCCACGCAGGATCACATGGCAATCCGGATTGCCCTGGGTGGCGACAATGGCGGTGCCGCCTTCCTTGGTCACCGACAGGAAGTGGTGCGGGTGCGAGGCCGCACCGACGGCATCGGCGGCAATCTTCACATCGCCGGTGGTGCCGTTCTTGAAGCCCACCGGGCAGGACAGGCCCGACGCCAGCTCGCGATGCACCTGGCTCTCGGTGGTGCGGGCGCCAATCGCGCCCCAGGCCACCAGGTCGGCGATGTACTGCGGCGAGATCACGTCCAGGAACTCCACGCCGGCCGGCAGGCCGAGGCGGTTGATGTCGCGCAGCAGGCCGCGCGCCACGCGCAGGCCCTTGTTGATGTTGAAGCTGCCGTCCAGGTCCGGATCGTTGATCAGGCCCTTCCAGCCCACCGTGGTGCGCGGCTTCTCGAAGTAAACCCGCATGACGATCTCCAGCTCACCGGCCAGCGCTTCGCGCAGCGGACGCAGGCGCTGGGCGTATTCCATGGCCGCAACCGGGTCATGGATCGAACACGGGCCCACCACAACCGCCAGGCGGTCGTCCTGGCCGTGCAGGATGCGGTGCAGCGAGGCGCGGGCGTCGGCCACGGTCTGCGAGGCTTCCTCGTCGCAGGGCAACAGCGCCAGCAGCTGTGCCGGTGAGGTCAGGGGTTCCAATTTGCGGATGCGCAGATCGTCGGTGTGGGGGGGCATGGGGGTCTCCGGTTCAAAACGATGAAGGGTTTGGCCCCAGCGAGGCGGCATGAAAAAAGCCGCCAGGTTCGCTGGCGGCTTTTCGGGAATGCATCTGAAAGTTTCTTCAGGGTAAGCGCAGTCCTTCCTCCGCCAGCGGCTTGGGAAAGTAATACCAAAAGTAAAAGCTGGCGCGGGCTGCGTTCATGGGGAGCATTGATAACACGGTTTTTTGTGCGATGCGACAGTTTCAGCGGCAACAGACCTTGCCGTCGACACGTTCAGCTTGCCGGTCCCTGCAGCACCGCCTCTCCCTGCCAACTGCCGTCTGGCTGCTGCAGCAGGCGCAACTCGGCCACCCCAAGGCCCCTGTCCTGCAGCGCCTGCAACCACAGCAATGCCTGCGCGGGAGCGCCCTCGAGACTGACGGCAAACCGTTGCTCTGGCCGCGGCTGGACCTGATGAATCGTCAGCCCCTGCTCGTCGGCCAGCGCCGACAGCATTGCCGGCAACTCGCTGGCTTTCAACGCTGCCCCCCGCTGTGCGGCAGCGCCGGCGCGCACTGCATTGGCACGCAGATGGCGCTGCAACTGTTGTTCGGCGGCAACATCCCTACGCGCCTGCTGCAAGGCATGGCGCGTCGGCATCCACGCACCGAACCAGAACGCGAGCAACACCGCGAACGCCAGCAATACCTGCAATGCGAGGCGATCACGCGGCGCCAATGCTGCCCAACGCGTGCCGAGCAAGCCCCGCAGGCCGCGGCCAGCGCTGATTTCTGCAGTTCCCATGTTCATTGCGCCTCGCCCACTTTCAGTTGCATGCCACCGTCATCGCGGCGGGTTGCTTCCAGCCGCAATGGCTGCGCGCGCAGGCGCTGTTGCAGCGCCTCGAATGCGCTCGCTTCGCCTTGCAACTGCAATTGCAGCTCACCCTTGCCGGCGTGGAACTGCAGGCCCTGCACCTGCAGTGGCGACTCGACCGGCATGGCCTCGGCGACGCGGGACAACAAGGCCTGCAGCTGGCTTGCCGCGCTGCCCTGCTGCAGGTGCTGGTCGAACTGCGCCTTCAGATTGACGATGCGCTGCTCGTCCGGGAACAGCCGCCGGTAGATACTTTCATTGACCTGCCGATAGCCGCTGGCCTGCTGCTGCAGCAGCCAGGCCTGTGCGCCATCGAAGGCCAGCTGCGCCACCAGCACCGCAGCCATCGCCCATGCCACCGGCTTCCAGTGGCGCAGCTGCAGGCGCGACGCCGGCGCGAAGTCTCCCTGGGCCAGATCCAACGCGCGTGGGCGCTGCGTCGCCAGCCATGCCGGCAGGGCGATGTCCAAGGCCTGCAGGTTGGCATCGATGGCCGGTGGCAGCGTGGGACTGTCTTCACTGGCATGGAGTATCCGCAGGTTTCCCGGCAAACGCTCCAGCAGCTCGGGCAACTGGGTGGGCGCCAGCGCCAGGCGCAGCGCATCGGTACCCGCCAACAGGCAACGGGCGTTGTTCCAGCACAGGGTGGGGACCTCGTTGGGCAGCAGGTCGGCATCCACATGGATGGCACTGACCAGCGCCCCCCTGTCGCGCACTCCCTGCAGCCAGGACCCAAGCAGGCTGCGATTGATCGCCACGACGCGACGGCGTCCGTCACCCAGGGTTTCGCCCAGCGCCAGATGCATGTCCTCCACATCCTCGGCCAGCAACGGTTCCACCGCATAGGGCAAGGCCTTGCGCTGCCAATGCGCATTGCCTGCCGGCAGACTGAGCGCACAGCTGGCCACCTGTTCAACCGGCACGATCAGCGCGATGGCGCGACCCTTGAGCCTTGCCAGCGCATCGCCCAAGGGCAACCTGGCGGTCTGTTGGCCGTCACTCCAGGTGACCGGCAGGTCATCACTCAGGCGCGCGCTACACCACGCAGGCAGGAACAGGCACGGCAACGCCGGCGGCGACTTCATCGATCATTCTCCGGAAATACAGGGGGAGCCAGCTGCCGCGCGACAACCTCGACCTGACCTGCATCGCGATGCAGGACGCTGAGCAGGCGCAGGCGTCGGTCGCCGATGGCGACCTCGCTGCTGGCAACGAACCAATTGCTGCGCACCGCCAGCCCGCTTCTTGCCACCTGCCGACGCTGCAGCAATGGCTGCAGGAGCAATGCATCAACGTTGGCGAAGCCGTCGCTGCCGCGTGCCTCGACCAGGCGGCGACCATCTGCCAACCCAAGTCCATCGGCGAGACTGGCCATTACCAATGGGTCAGCAGTATTGAGATTGAGCGGGGTGGCGGCAGGCAAGGCGGCAACGTGCGGCAACAGCTGCTGGTAGGCCGCCTCATCGATGCCTGCCAGCAGGCGCAGTTCGCTAACCTCCTGTAACGGCCGGCGTGCGGGCAGATAGGCGGGCTGGCGGCGCAGGTAGTCGCGTTCGCCCTGCTGCCGGACCATATCCGGCGCCAGCGGCGGGGCGATCCACGCCACCAGCTGCCATGCCAGTTGCGGGTCCAGCCGCAGCAACAACAACAGGCGCTGCAGGCGTGCCATCGCATCGGCATCCACCTGGCCGCCCTGTACCACGCTGTTGAGATTGAAGCGTCCGCTCAGGTCATCGATCGACAGGCGCAGATGGCCGTCGTCCAGCGGATACGGCGGCAACGGCTGTGCCCAGGCTTCGCCACGATGATCACGTGCGGCTGACTGGCGCAGGTCCGTGGCCAGCAGCGCTAGCGCCAGCTGCTCGCCACCACGCGCGTAGTGCCACGCCTGGCGCGCATGCAGTTGATTGGCTGTGGTGCGGATCGACAGCTGCTGGCGGGTAACCAGTGCCGCACAGACCGTCGCTGCCAGCGCCACCACCAGCAGCACCGTGATCAGCGCAACGCCCCGTGACGCGGACTTCATGCCGGTCCCCTGCCCGCCGCGCCATCGGGCAGCAACAACACGCGTCGCAATTCACCAAAACGCGGATGCGCGATGCGCAGTTCCAGCGCGCGCGGCAAAGGCTGCACGCCGCTGCCCTGCCACTGCGTGCGCCATACTCCCTGACGGTCGAGGTAACGCCATTGCAGGGCATTGACCGCCGGCAGCAGCAGCTGGCGCTGTGGTGCTGCGTTGTCCGCGCGATCCAACACCGGCCAGTACTCGCGCACCAGCGCGCTGCCGTCGTAATGCCAGCGCACCCGCTGCAACTGCGCGCGCGGCGCCCCCAAAGGATTGCTCCAGCCGGCGCGGGTCCATTGCAGGCCCTGCCCATCGGGATCACTCCAGAAGGCTGGCTCCTCGGTGCCATCCGCGCCCAGCAGTGGCCGCGCCACTGCCTGCTCGACATCATGTTCAAGGCTGCCCATCGCGCGCACCAGCTGCCGCAACTGCTGGTCCTGTGCACGCGTCTGCGCCTCCACCCGCACCGCGCTGAGCAGCAGGCGATGGCTGGCAATACCGACCAGGGCGAAGATCGCCACCGCCACCAGTACTTCCAGCAAGGTAAAGCCGCCCGTGGATCTGCGCTTCATTGTTGGGCCCCGACAAAGCCGGTCAGGCTGATGCCGACCTCCCCGCCCGTCGCAGCGCTGACCCGTATATGCACCCGACGCAGCTGCGGTTCCGGCGTGGCCTGCACCTCACGCAGCACCCGCCAGCGGCGCCCGCCCTGTTCGACGATGTCTTCATTGCTCCCCATCGCGCCCGCACCCTGCAGCTGCAGTTCGGCCAGGGCGGTATCTGCCACCCAAGCGGCCAGCGCGCGATCTTCCAACAGCCGTGCGTTGTGCAGATGGCGTTGCAGGGTGGCGTGCACCATCGCCGCAACCAGCGCCAATACCGCCACTGCCACCATGACCTCCAGCAAGGTGAAACCGCGCACGCGACTCATGGCATCGACACCTGCTGTACTTCCGGTTCCGCCAGACCATCGCCGTCGATCCGATAGACCACGTCGTGCCGGCTGATGTCGGCGATGCGGACGCTGAAGGGCGCGCCCTGCGCCGATGACGACAGCACGATCTGCGGCGGGCTGTCCTCGTCGATGCTTGCCGGCAACGCCAGCGGCGCGCCTTCCAGGATCAACTGCAGGTGCAGGTTGTCAGGCAGGTGCCGCCGCGTGCTGCCTGGCTGTGCGTGCCAGCGCCCCTTGCGGTTGTCGTAGGCACGCACCTCATACGCCTGACTGCTGATGCGGACGCCGTACTCGCGGTTGTCCAGCACCGCCTCATCGGCGAGCAGCTGCAGCACCGCTGCCAGCCGCTCGGCCTCGCCGCGCACGGCGCGGTGGTCATCGCGCGCGCTCGCGACCAATCCCACCGCAGCGGCCATTACGCCGACGATGACCACGACCACCAGCATTTCCACCAGGGTGAATCCACGCGCGCGCAACACCTTCAGATATCCCGGCTGTCCAGGTCTGCATCCAGCCCCTCACCGCCTTCGCGGCCATCGGCGCCGTAGCTCCACAGGTCATAGCCCTCCCTGCTGCCCGGCGCCAGGTACAGGTAGGGGTTGCCCCAGGGATCGACCGGCAGTCGTGCCAGATAACCTTCCGGGTTCCAGTTTTCTGCGCCGCCAGGCGGACGTTGTACCAGCGCCTGCAGGCCTTGCTGGGTATCGGGATAACGGCGGTTGTCCAACCGGTACATTTCCAGCGCCGAGCCAATCGCCTTGAGATCACCGCGCGCGACGGTGACCTTGGCCTGGTCCGGCCGCCCCATCACCTTGGGGACCACCAGCGCGGCGAGGATGCCGATGATCACCACCACCACCATGATCTCGATCAGGGTGAAGCCGGCCTGGCGTCTTGCAGATATGTTCATTGCTCTATCAACCCACTAGTTGGTTCAAGGACATGATCGGCAGCAGGATGGCCAGCACGATCAACAACACCACCGCGCCCATCAACACCAGCATGAACGGCTCGAACAAACCGACCAGCAGGGCGATGCGCGCGGCCAGATCGGTTTCCTGGTTGCGTGCGGCGCGGGCCAGCATTGCGTCCAGCGCGCCGGACTTCTCGCCCGCCGCGACCATGTGCAGCAGCATCGGCGGCAATGAGGTGTGCTGTTCCAGTGCCCGGGTCAGGCTGCCGCCCTCGCGCACCGTGACTTCGGCCTGCAGCAGGCCAGCCTTGATGCCTTGGTTGCCGACCACCTGCGCGGCAATCCGCAGCGCTTCCACCAGCGGCACGCCACTACGCACCAGGATCGCCAGGGTGGAGGCAAACCTGGCGGCATCCAGGTCCCGCAGCAGCAGGCCGAACAACGGCAGCTTCAGCACCTGGGTGTGCCAGCGCAGGCGACTGGCCGGCTGTTGCAACGCGCGCCGCAGCAGCACGCCGGCCAACAACAGCAACGGCAGCAGCCATGGCCCCCAGCGGGTGACGGCATTGCTGGTGGCCACCAGCGCGCGGGTGAGCCAGGGCAACGGCTGGCCGGAATCGACAAAGACATCGATCACATCCGGTACCACATAGCCGAGCAGGAAGCCGACGATCAACCCAGCCACCAGCACCAGGATCAGCGGATACAGCAAGGCCAGTTGTACCCGCTGCCGTGATTGCTGGCGCTGTTCGGTGTAGTCGGCCAGTTGTTCCAGCACCACCCCCAGATGCCCGCGCTCGCCGGCGGCAACCATGCTGCGGTAGAGACCGGGAAAGGCGCGCGGATACGCCGCCAGTGCCGCCGCCAATCCATGGCCTTCAAGAATTTTGCCGCGCACCGCCAACAAGGTGGCACGTATGCGCGGCCGGGTCGCCTGCGCAGCCACGGCGCGCAGTGCTTCCTCAACCGGCAGGGCCGCCTGCACCAGCGTCGCCAATTGCCGGGTCAGCAGCGCCAATTCCGCGCTGCCGATGCGACCACCGCCGATACCGCCACCGGTCGCGCGGACCGCTGCCGGTTCTACCTGCACCGGTGCCAGATTGCGCTCGCGCAGCTGCTGGCGTGCCTGCCGCGCGCTGTCCGCTTCGATCACCCCCTTGTGGCGGCGACCGTCAGCTGACAATGCCAGATAGTCGAACGCCGCCATCAGTGGTGGCCCCGGGGCAGATCACCGCTCACAGGTCGCGCCCCACCCGCAGGACTTCTTCCAGCGTGGTCACGCCATCCAGCACCTTGGCACGGCCGTCGTCCAACATCGATGGACCTTGCCGGCGCGCCTGCTCCAGCAGTTCGGCCTCGCCTGCACCGGCATGCACCAGCGCGCGCAGCTCGGGGCCGAATTCGACCAGTTCGTAGATGCCGGTACGGCCGCGGTAACCCTGGCCATTGCAGTGGTCACACCCCACCGGGCGGAACAACAGCGGCCGTTGCCAGGGTTCCATCTGCAACTGCGCGCACTCTGCCGTGGATGCCGGCGTCACCACCCGGCACTTGGGGCATAGCCGCCGCACCAAGCGTTGCGCCAGCACGCCGAGCAACGAGGACGACAGCAGGAAGGACTCCACCCCCATGTCCAGCAAGCGGGTGACCGCGCCGATGGCGCTGTTGGTATGCAGCGTGGACAACAGCAGATGCCCGGTGAGCGAGGCCTGCACGGCGATGCGCGCGGTTTCGCTGTCACGGATCTCACCGACCATCAGCACGTCGGGGTCCTGACGCAGGATCGCGCGCAGGCCACGCGCGAAGGTCATGTCGATACGGCCGTTGACCTGGGTCTGGCCAACGCCATCCAGGTGGTACTCGATCGGATCTTCGACGGTGAGGATGTTGCGCTGGCGATTGTTGATGGCGCGCAGGCCGGCATACAGCGTGGTGCTCTTGCCGGCACCGGTCGGGCCAGTGACCAGCACGATGCCGTGCGGGCGGCACAGCATGGCCTGCAGCACGCCGACGTCGCGTACCCGCATGCCCAGGTGCTGCAGCGACAACTGCCCCGATTGCTTGTCCAGCAGGCGCAGCACCACCCGTTCGCCATTGGCTGCCGGCAGGGTCGAGACACGGATATCCACCTCGCGTCCGCCGACCCGCACCGAGATCCGGCCATCCTGCGGCAAGCGCTTCTCGGCGATATCCAGCCGCGCCATCACCTTGATGCGCGACACCAGCAGCGCGGCCAGCTCGCGCCGTGGCTCGACCACGTCGCGCAGGATGCCATCCACGCGGAAGCGGACCACCAGCCGTCGCTCGAAGGTCTCGATATGGATATCGGAGGCGTGCTCGGCCAGTGCTTCGCCCAGCAGCGCGTTGATGAGGCGGATGATCGGCGCGTCATCCTGCTGGTCGAGCAGATCCTCGACCTGCTCCAGGCCCTCCACCAGGCTGGCCAGATCCATGCTGTCGCCAAGTTCGTCGGCCATGCTCATGGCGCTGCCGGCGTCCTGCTGATAGACCTGCTGCAGCATTTCCTCGAACACCGCATCGGCCACCGTCTGCGGCAACAACGGCCGCCCCGCGATGCGCTGCGCCTCGGCCACGGCCGCTATCGTGGCATCGCCACGACAGGCAAGCCGCGCATCGCCGTCGTCGACCAACAACACACCATGACGCCGCGCGAACGCAAACGGCAGGCGCAACGCGGGCACGCCGCCCGCACAAGCCAGCGTCGCCGGGAGCTCCATTTCAAGCATCGATTACTGCAAGGTGACATCACTGCACGGAGCGACGTCACACTTTCCCCTGAAAAAACGTGCCGGGAAAATGCCACGTTCTCGGCGGAAAAGCGTGATTTCCACGTCACTTTCCAGATGACGATCACACTTCAGCAGGTATTTGCATCGCACTCTCTTACGTACGCAGCTAGAGTACCGGCTTCGCAAAATCCGACACTGCGAAAACAGGGGAAAACCAGACACCTTTGGCGCCGCGTTGCCTGAAAAGTGCAGCGAGCTTCCTCCTGTGCGCGCGGATTTTTGCCAAGGGAGATGCCGTAGCACCGATGTTCCAGTTCGATACTTCCAACCTGCTGCCAAAGATCGTCGCGATCCTCATCACGCTTTGCGGCGTTGCCGTGTTGTCATGGCAGGGGCGCCGGCTCTACCTGCAGATGCGCGAGCTGCCTGTCCGCGTCGACGAAGCGCCGGCGCGATCGCCAAGCCTGTCGCCACAGCTGTTGCAGCGCTTGTTCGGCGACGCAAGCGCGGTGCCTGCCGCCGACCTGCAGAGCGTGCAACTGCAGGGCTGCATCGTTGCGGCCGACCCACGGCAATCGCAGGCACTGCTCCAGATCGAAGGCCAGGGGACGGTGAATATATTCAGTGGTGAGGAATTCCTGCCCGGCGTCGTGCTGCAGCAGGTAGCCCGCGACCATGTGCTGTTCAGCCGCAACGGCCATAGCGGCCGGCTTGATTTCCCCTCCCCGCAAAGCGCAGCACCTGCACTGCCATCCGGTGGTGGCGAATGATCCGGCCCACCATAAGCGCGGCACTGCGACGCCTGGCCTTGCTGTCGGCCCTGCTGCTTGCGCCCTTGGCGATCAGCGCCGCGTCCGCAGAGGATGCTCCCCAGCAATGGAGCATCAACATGAAGGACACGGATATCCGCGACTTCATCGGTGCCGTGGCCAATATCACAGGCGACACGTTGATCGTCGATCCGCGCGTGGCCGGTGAAGTCAATGTCACCACCCAGGAACCGATGACCCTGCCGGAGGTGCGTCGCCTGTTCCTGTCGGTGATGACCATCCACGGCTTTGCGGTGATCGAAGAGGATCGCCAGACGCGCGTGGTTCCCAATGACGAAGCGCGTGTCTTCGCCGATGGTCGCGGCCGCGGCCCGGACGCGATCGAAACCCGCGTGCTGACCGTGCAACATGGCATCGCCACCGAGTTGCTGCCGATGCTGCGGCCGCTGGTGCCAGCCAACGCCCATCTGGCCGCGGTGCCCACCTCCAACGCCCTGATCATCAGCGACCGGCGCGGCAACATCGCCCGCATTGAAGCCCTGTTGCGGCAGCTGGATGCGCCCAGGATGCACGGCCACGCCGACTATGAGGTGCAGTTCGCCAGCGTGGAGAACCTGCAGAAGCTGCTGCAGGCCAGCCTCGGTGCCAGTAGCGCCGGGTCGGCCACCAAGGTGCTGGCCGATGCCCGCACCAACCGCCTGCTGATTTTCGGGCCCGAGCAGGCACGCCAGCGCCTGCTGGCATTGGCGCGCTCCCTGGATGTGGATGCACCGCGCTCGACCACCACCCAGGTGATCCGCCTGCAACACGGTGACGCCAAGCAGATGGCGCAGACACTGGGGGCGATCGGCGATTCCATCAAGCAGGAAGGCGCCGACAAGCAGGCGCAGATGGGCAGCCTGATCCGTGCCGACGAAAGCCTCAATGCCGTAGTCATCCACGCCAAGCCCGAGATGCTGCAGGTGCTGACCGACATCGTGCGGCAGCTGGACATTCCGCGTTCGCAGGTGCTGGTGGAGGCCGCCATCGTCGAGATCTCCGGCGATATCGAGGATGCGCTGGGCGTGCAATGGGCGCTGGATGGCGGTTCCCGCAGCAACGGCGTGGGCGGGGTCAACTACAACAACACCGGCCTGTCGATCGGCACCCTGCTTGGCTCGCTGGCGGCCGGCAGCACGCCGACAGCGCTGCCGTCCGGTGCCATTCTCGGTATCGGCAACAGCAATTTCGGTGCCTTGGTGACCGCGCTTTCAACCAATGCCAAGAACAACCTGCTGTCGACGCCGACACTGCTGACCCTGGACCACGAACCGGCGGAAATCCTGGTCGGCCAGAACGTGCCCTTCCAGACCGGCTCGTACACCACCACCGGCGACGGCACCAGCAACCCGTTCACCACCATCCAGCGCCAGGACATCGGCGTGACCCTGAAGGTGACGCCACACATCAACCAGGGCGGCACCCTGCGGCTGGAGATCGAACAGGAGATCTCCTCGCTGGCGGCCACGCCCAGCGGTATCACCCTGTCCGACGTGATCACCAACAAGCGCTCGATCAAGAGCACCATCCTGGCCAACGATGGGCAGGTGATCGTGCTCGGCGGGCTGATCCAGGATGACGTCACCCATACCCGCTCCAGCGTGCCGCTGCTCGGCAGCATTCCTGGCCTCGGCAAGCTGTTCAGCTCGACCAGCGATACCCGCGTCAAGCGCAACCTGATGGTCTTCCTGCGCCCCACCGTGATCCTTGGCCAGAGCGCCGCCAACGACCTGAGCGAACGCAAATACCTGGATCTGCGCGAAGCACCCAGCACACGCGGCAAGTACGCCAATCCGTTGCCCGCCACGCCGGCACAGCTGTTCGATCGCGGCACGAACGCTTCCGACCCTGCCGGCGCGCGGACACCCGCACGCTGACAGGCTCATACACGCGCCGCACAGCGACCGGTTTGGGGCCGGAGCATGCGACTCGGTTTCATTGCTGTACTTCAAAACAAGGGGAGAACTACTTGAACAACGCAATCAACCTGCGCGCGCTTGCGCTGGCATTGAGCGTGGTATTGCTCGCATCCTGCGACAAGAGCGAAGCGCCGCCGAGCATCGGCGATGGCGGCGGCAATGGCAGTGGCCAGGACGGCGGCACGGCAACGCCGGTGCCGCCGGGCCCGGCTCCTGGTGACGGCAATGGCGATGATGGCTTCGGCGATGACATCGACGTCGGCGGCTCGGGCGGAGATGGCACTGCCGACGGTGGCGGCAATGACAATGACAATGGCGGTGGCAATCCACCCACCACGCCGAGCATACCGGCCACGCCGATCACCCCGGCGACACCGACAGATCCCTATCCGGAGCCAAACTCGGCCCGCTATGACGAAGTGGACCTGAAGGGCTTCTACGACACCGATGCCAGTGGCGCGGTGCGCGCCGTACGCAACGATCTGGTGGGCTCACTCCCGGCGATGATCCAGTTCGCGCAGAGCCACACCGTTGATCCGAATGGCAACGAAGCCAGGAACATGCCGCGCCTGACCAGCGAGCGCGAGGTCTTGCTGTTGGTCACCCCGGATCCGGCACTGCAGGATATCGAAGCCTTGAATGTCACCGTTTCGGTGGACGGCAAGGTCGTGGGTACCGCGCAACTGCTGCACCCCAATGCCATGTACCGCTCGGACTACAACAACAGCGATGGCCGCCCTGACTACAACTATTCGCGGCGCGCCTGGAGCACGCGACTCCCGTGGGATTGGGTGAAGCCCGGCGTCAGCCTGAGCATCAGCGATGACAAGGCGCGCAGTGGCAGCCTGGCGGCGGACAAGATCGATTTTGCCGCACCGGCCGAACTGGTCGTACACAGCATCCGCCTAGGCATGCTGACCGATCCGCCGGGCGAGAGCGATGCGTTCTGGATGCTGAAAAGCCCCGCGCAGGCAGCTGCTGACTACTTCCAGACCATTCCGGCCGCGCGCATGACCGTGGCCTACTACGAGGCGGTCAAGCTCGACCGGGTGATGGTCGCCAACGGCACCATCTACGACACCGCCAGCGCGGTGGAAGGTGGCGTGTACGGCGGCGACATGCGCGAGAACACCGGCAAGTCCACGGTGAGCGTGGGCATCAACCTGGCCAACTTCGGCGCTACCGCTTCGGGCATGGCCGGGCAATCACAGCCGCAATGGTTCCAGAACGTGGTCGCCCATCACGCCGTGGGCGTGTACAGCAACGGCACGCAAAGCCATGGCCTGAGCGGCGGCAACGGCATGCTGACGGTGTACTCCACCAGCGGCAACGAGTTCAGCCATGAGATCGGCCACCACTATGGACTGGGCCACTATCCCGGCCAGGCCGGCGACAACTACTTCTGGTCCGGCCATCACCACGACAGCGGCTGGGGTTACATCGCCTACCGCAAGCGCATGCGTGCCAACCTGCACTGGAGCCGCCCCAAGACCGGGGGCATGAACGGCATGCCGGTGTTCGACGACACCTACAGCTTCGGTACCGATGCGATGTCCGGCGGCCACTATTCCAGCGCCTTGTCGCGCTACACGCATTACACCGGCTACAGCACCAGGAACGCGATCCAGCAGCGCTTGAACAAACCGGTTCCCAGCCAGAGTTCGCCCACCGGCTACCTGGGTTGGAACGCCGACACCCGCAGCATGGAACCGGTGACCGGCAAGGTGCCGACCAGCAAGGAACTGTTCTTCAACTCGCCCGACGGCAACTACCTCAAGCCACGCTTGGTCGGCGCACCGGTGTTCACCGTGCTCGGTGGCTACGACCCGAGTACCGGCAAGGCCTTGCTGTATCCGCCGTTCCGTGGCAACTGGGGCAATGTGTTCGAGCTGCCGACGCCGGTTGCCAACGCAAGCAGCCGCCAGTGCTGGCTGCAGGTCAGCTTCAACGGTGGCGCCAGCAAGCGCATCGCCGTGGCCGGCAATGTCCTGCAGAACGGCTCGGTCAACAAACTGCATGTCAATCTGGCCCAGGCCGACCAGCCGCAGCAGGCCAGCCTGCAGTGCCAGGAACCCGGGGCAGCAGCCAGCACCTTGGCGACGATGAGCTTCCCGCAGAATCTTGCGCCCATGAAGGCGCCGGTCGTGGTCGGCAAGGAAGCGGGGTACACGGCACTGCGCGCGGTGGAACTGCCGGAACTGGAAGCAGTGCTGAGCGCAGCCGCCGGCAAGCCAGTGATCAACCTGGGTTCCCGCGGCGAACTGCTGTATGCCAGCTGGGGCAGCAATGATGACGGTCTGTCGGCCACCGCCAAGGCCGCCCTGCTCGCCTATCAGGAACAGGAACGCAGCAGTCGCCGCATCAACCGCTGGATGAACCGCTACCGCAGCGACCTGCAGGCAGCCAACAACAGTGCCGCCAAGCAAGCCCTGGTCGGCCTGCTGGAGACACTGAAGCTGCGCCAGACACCCTTGCTGCCGCCTGCACAGACGATGCTGGTCGGCAGCAGGAAATACTGCCTGAAGGCCGAGGAGAGGAACGGCGCGCCCGCGGTCTACATCGCCGACAGTGCTACCTGCAGCGGTGCCGAGGATGAGCAGTGGATGGCCGATGCACGTGGCGCCATCCACAGCGTTGCCTATCCCACCAAGTGCCTGTCCTCGTCGGGTGGCAACTCGGCGGCGGTAACGCTGGCCAATTGTGATCGCAGCCTGGATACCCAGGTATTCGACTTCTCGGCGCTGCCGAGGATCACCCGCGGCGGCCGTTGTCTGGACCTGTCCGGTGGTTTCCTCACCACTGGCCGCGGCTCGCTGATCACCTACAACTGCAGCGGCGGCGACAACCAGCGCTGGACCGGCATCAGCCCCAGCGACAACCTGTTGCTGACCCTGCTCAGCAGCAACAACCTGATCGTGCTGCGCGGCTTGAACATTCCGTAACCGGCTACCGCCCGGGGCGCCATGCCCCGGGCTCGCGACCTTGCCAATGAACTCCTCCATCCTGCTCCTGCGGCTGATCGCCCTATCCAGCTGCCTGGTCGGCAACGCCTTCGGCCAGAGCGGCCCGCACGGGCAGCGCCCGCCCTTGCATGCAGCGCCATCGGGCGCACAGGCGCCCCGTCTGCTGGCCACTTTCGTGCATGCGCATGCGCAGCGCTCACTGGCGGTAGTGCGTGTTGCAGGCACCAGCGCACAGACACTGCATGTCGGTGACGAGCTCGGCGGCGGGCTGCGTGTACATGCCATCGCCCATGATCATGTTGTGCTGGCCCGCGGCGACCGCTTGTCGACGCTGCCGCTGCTGGGCCTGGGCAGCGCCCGCCGCACACCTTCGCCAGGCCCGCACGGCACTACTGCCGGACTGTCCACCGCCGGCAAGGCCAGCGTGGCAGCCAGCGTTGTCGGTGAGGCCGTGCTGCGGGCCGACAATCTCGATGCGGTCCGTGCTGCGTGCATGGATCCCTCGCTGATGGCCGCCTTGCCCGATGCACAGAAGGCCGAACTCGGTGCGTTGGGCGTCTGCGCACAGCGCTGAATGATGCGTTCCACGCCTGCCGTGACCAGCAGTTCAGCAGGACAGCGCATACTGATGGCTGGTTCCGCGCCCGCTGGTTACGCCGATGAACGACACCGCCTCCGAACTGCTGCAGATTGCCTGCCCGCATTGCAACGCCATCAACCGTGTTCCGGCTGCACGCCTGGACCAGGCGCCGTCCTGCGGCCGCTGCCACCAGGGCCTGTTCGCGGCGGCACCGATGGTCTTGAACGCAGCGGCATTTGATGCCCATGCCAACCGGTCGCAGATCCCGCTGCTGGTGGATTTCTGGGCCAGCTGGTGCGGCCCCTGCCGACAGATGGCGCCGGAATTCGCGAAAGCGGCCACGCAGCTGGAGCCTGCCATGCGCCTGGCCAAGCTGGATACCGAAGCCGAACCCGCCATCGCCACGCGTTATGGCATCCGCAGCATTCCGACCATGGTGCTGCTGCAGGGAGGCCGCGAGATCGCGCGCCAATCCGGCGCGATGCCGGCCAGCAGCATCGTGCAATGGGCCCGCTCGCACCTGTAGTGCCGAGCCATGCTCGGCAGAAGCTTTCCCAGCCATCCTCAACCTGCGAGCGGCGTAAGCCGCGAAGCTCGCACTGATTGAAGCGCCGCAAAACCTACCCCTCCCCAACCCTCCCCTTGCCTGCGGCAAAGGGAGGGGGCGAAAAACAAAACCCCGCCTTTCGGCGGGGTTTTGCGTACTACAGGCAGCGGTGAGGCTGCGGTGGACTTAGAAGTCCATGCCGCCCATGCCACCCATGCCGCCCATGCCACCGGCGCCGCCCATTGCCGGCTCGTCCTTCTTCGGAGCTTCGGCAACCATGGCTTCGGTGGTGATCATCAGGCCAGCGATCGAGGCTGCGTTCTGCAGCGCCGAACGGGTCACCTTGGTCGGGTCCAGGATGCCGAATTCCAGCATGTCGCCGAATTCGCCGGAAGCGGCGTTGTAGCCGAAGCTGCCGGTGCCTTCCTTGACCTTGTTGACGATGACCGACGGTTCTTCACCGGCGTTGGCAACGATTTCGCGCAGCGGGGCTTCCATCGCGCGCAGGGCGATCTGGATGCCGTGGTTCTGGTCTTCGTTGTTGCCCTTCAGGCCGGCCAGAGCGGTGACAGCACGCACCAGCGCAACGCCGCCGCCCGGGACCACGCCTTCTTCGACGGCTGCGCGGGTAGCGTGCAGGGCGTCGTCAACGCGGTCCTTCTTTTCCTTCATTTCGATTTCGGTCGAGGCGCCGACCTTGATCACGGCAACGCCGCCGGCCAGCTTGGCAACGCGTTCCTGCAGCTTCTCGCGATCGTAGTCCGAAGAGGTTTCTTCGATCTGGGTCTTGATCTGCTTGACGCGCGACTCGATGCCGGCAGCTTCGCCAGCGCCATCGATGATGGTGGTGTTTTCCTTGGAAACCTGCACCTTCTTGGCGCGGCCCAGGTCCTTGATGGTGGCCTTTTCCAGCGACAGGCCAACTTCCTCGGAGATCACGGTGCCGCCGGTCAGCACGGCCATGTCTTCCAGCATCGCCTTGCGACGGTCGCCGAAGCCCGGTGCCTTGACGGCCACGACCTTGACGATGCCACGGATGGTGTTGACCACCAGGGTAGCCAGCGCTTCGCCTTCGATGTCTTCGGCGATGATCAGCAGCGGCTTGCCTGCCTTGGCGACGCCTTCCAGCACCGGCAGCAGATCACGCACGTTGGAGATCTTCTTGTCGTGCAGCAGGATGAACGGGTCGTCCAGGTCGGCGGTCTGCGACTGCTGGTTGTTGATGAAGTACGGCGACAGGTAGCCGCGGTCGAACTGCATGCCTTCAACGACGTCCAGCTCGTTTTCCAGACCCGAGCCTTCTTCAACGGTGATCACGCCTTCCTTGCCGACGCGCTTCATCGCTTCGGCAATGATGTTGCCGATCGACTCGTCCGAGTTGGCCGAGATGGTGCCGACCTGGGCAATGGCCTTGTCGTCAGCGGTGGGCTTGGAGATGTTCTTCAGCTCGGCGACGGCGGCAACCACGGCCTTGTCGATACCGCGCTTGAGGTCCATCGGGTTCATGCCGGCGGCAACGGCCTTGGCGCCTTCGCGGATCAGGGCCTGGGCCAGCACGGTAGCGGTGGTGGTGCCGTCGCCAGCATCGTCATTGGTGCGCGAAGCAACTTCCTTCACCATCTGCGCGCCCATGTTCTCGAACTTGTCAGCCAGTTCGATTTCCTTGGCGACGGACACGCCGTCCTTGGTGATGGTCGGGGCGCCGAAGCTCTTCTCGAGCACGACGTTGCGGCCCTTCGGGCCCAGGGTTGCCTTGACGGCATTGGCGAGAACGTTGACGCCGCGCACCATGCGCGAACGGGCGTCTTCACCGAAACGAATATCCTTGGCAGCCATTGCGATTACCTCTGAGTAGAGCCGAGCCAAGCTCGGCTGCTTTTATCGGGAAAGGGGTATTACAGGAACAGGTGGCGCGGCGGCTCAGCCGATGACGGCAAGCACGTCGTCTTCGCGCAGCACCTTGTACTCGACGCCTTCGGCCTTGTAGGACGAACCGGCGTACTGGCCGTAAATGACCTTGTCGCCAACCTTCAGCGACGGGGCGCGCACCGAACCGTTGTCCAGCGGCTTGCCCGGGCCCACGGCCACGACTTCACCCTTGGTGGACTTTTCCTTGGCCGAATCCGGGATCAGGATGCCGCCGGCGGAGATTTCGTCGGCTTCGATCGGCTTGACCACAACGCGGTCGTGAAGCGGCTTGATGCTCATGAAAGACCTCTTAAGTAATTGATTGGCCTGAAATTCCGGCGACACCAGCGGTAAAACCAAGGGGATGCCGGCATCACGCGTAAAAAGACCCGTCGAACGGGCTTGTCTGGAAGATGGGGCTGGCCGGGGACCTTTCAAGGGGAGGCTGGCAAATTGATTGGGGTACCGCCGGCCGGGCGGCGGGGCCTATCACCGCGCCAAGTCAGCTGCCCCAGGACATGCATCATGTAATCCCGTGCCATCCAGTGATCCCCAAGATACGGCCGCGCAATGGGTCCACCAGCTGCAATGCCGAAGCGCCGCTGCGGACAGCCCCCTCCTGCACAGGCACCTCCCGGCCCTCCCCCATGCCGGAGTGGATGTCGCCCCTTGGGCGTCGCTGCGCACTGAAAGCGTCATTGCCATGCCGGCACAAGTACGCAACCACAGACGCCACTGTTCAAGGCGCTGCCTGGGATCCGTCGCGCATGGATGGCGGCCGGGAAGTCGGACCCCCGTTGCCAGCGGCATCCAGATCTTTTTCTGCCCTCCCTGTTCCTGACCGAAGAGAAGCCCAGTTCCTCACACACGTTCAAGCCGAGGCCGTCTACAGCGCCCGCGGCGGCAATGACGCTGAACGTCTGACCCAGGCCATGGGGCCTGTCCAACTTCAAATCCCGCCTGGGCAATGCGCACCAGAACGCGGTGGACATGCGCCACCAGATGAAGGCGCTGAAGATTCCGGACGATGCTACGGAATTGGACGCCAAGCTGGTTACGTCACTGCAAGAGGCGGTGATCTGGTATGACTCCATGCTCAAGCTCACCGACCTGCCGGATGGTTTCAGCGACGAGCAGGCAGCACCCTTGCTTGAAGCAATGGATGCGACCGCGACCAAGTTCGACGAGCTCACCGATGAGCTGGACCAGATGCAGGATGCCTACGCCAGAAAGCACCGCATCGACCTGACCCACGCCGAATCCCCGACAGCAAGCGAAAGCTGATTCTCTCAGCAGCTGCCAACAGCGCGCAGGACGTTGCTCAATTTGATACAGCGCCTGCGCGCCACCCGCTTGGCCTGAGCAGAAACCGATAGGTCATTACATGCCACCCAATGGGGCCAGGCCGAGGCGCCGCTCGAAACAAAACCACCAAGAGCAGCACCCCTTTTAAAATGTTAGCCAAAGGGGCCATTTACGTTAGCCGGGGAACAACGCGACTTCGACATCACAAAGTAAACCTCACGCTGCCCCTATCCTTCCCAGCATTTCGCACTATCAATACGAAATCGAATCTATACCTGCTCCATTCTCAAGCAAGTCAGCGAGGCTTCCGCAAATATGGACAGCCTCCTCCGGATCGATATTCCCATTACCAACAAGGTAAACCCCCTCCCCTGAAGCCCCGTTCATGAAGAGAAATGTCCTTCCTCCACCGTCGTCCCCAAAGGGTATTGCGCCCGGGATGTACTTGGTGAACATATAAGCTTCATTCATTTCAATACATCCTTTCGGGCCCCATATCCTAAAGTACTGCCCGGACTTTGCTTCAAACTCCATTTCGGTCTTTTCGAGCGAAAGTGACACATAATCATCGGGAATCAGCGGGAATACATTTTTAAGTTTTTCAACATCCCGTAGCGACGCCCCTTGCTTACTAGCCAGAAGCCGAACATCTTTTGACAAGTTCATTTCAAAACCCCGAAACTCGTTGATATGAAACACCAAGCTTGTCGAGCATACTGTATTGCTGCGTCAAGACCTTAGAGATTGTAGCGTCACTAAATCCAGCAGACCTAAGATCTCCTAGGATACTATTTAGCTCCTGATCCAACGTTGAACTCCAGACCCCCTGCCCACTGTCCTTTCGGTCTCTGTATCTTGCATTTTGTGCATTCGAGATCGCGGTGTGCGGAGACCCCTTTCCGGTTTCAATGGTGATCATGGGTGCAAGGTTCGGGTTATATCCTGGCAGATTTTGCTTTGCCCACTCCTGCTGTAGACCATGATGGGATTGGAGTCGATTTCCATTGGGGCCAACCCCCCGTGGTTTTGGCTGCGCAGTACCATGCATTGTATTGAACAGGACATAAGGATCATTTGGATCAAGCCCTTGCGTCGGCGGTGGGCAAGCCGTCAAACCCAAGGGATCAACATGCGTATTCGGATTATCTACATACCCTTGTGGCCTGAGCCCTCCGCCTAATCCCAACGGATCAGGCGACAAGTACTGCGCACTGTCCGGATCATAGTAACGATGGCGGTTGTAGTGCAGCCCGCTCTCAGCGTCGTAGTACTGGCCGGGGAAGCGGATTGGGCAGTCCACTGCGTCGTCGTTGGCCGCTGCTCGGCGCCATACGCGTTGCTGGCCCCAGGCCTTGGGGCTGTTGCTCCAGGCCAATTCACCGGTTTCGTCCAGCAGTTCGCGCGGCGTACCGACGTGGTCGGAGACGACATACCAGAGCTTATCTGCGCGCTTCTGTGCGAGCGGGGTCAGGCCGCCGGGTGCGTAGGCCCATTGCGTGGCTTGATCGTAGGCCACGGTCCCATCGGCGTAGATCGGCGCCGCTTCAATCAGCTGATCCCGGCTCCACGAATATTCCTCACCCACAACAATGCGCTTTGTATCCGCTGCGCGCGCCGCGGTTGATCCGTCGTTTGGGCCTGCCAGCGAATCGCCATCCTGCCCTGAATCCCGCAGCCCGCCTGCGATCACTTTCAGTTTGCGGATACGCCGCCCAAGCCCATCGTATGCGTAGCGCCAGCGTTCACCCTTGGGCGTGGTCAGCTCGATCAACCGGTTGTCGGCGTCCCAGCGGTAGCTCCAGTGTTGCGGCCGGAAGCCATTGGGCTGTTCTGTCTTCTCACACAGGCGGCCCTGCGCGTCGTAGCGATACGTGGTGCCACCCTGGCGAACTATGCGGCCGGCACGTTGCTGCACGCTATGGCGCTCTACCCCTGGGAGATTGGACAACGTGCGGTTGACCAGATTGAGGGCACCGTCGTAGACGAAGCTTTCGTCCAGCGATGGTTGATGCGCGCTGCCGTCCAGATGCTGGCCGATGACCTGGTTGTTGCCGTTGTAGCGGAAACGGCTGCTGCCCCAGCGCTGGTCGATCTGCACGGGATTGAAGGCGCGGTCGTATTGATAGCTGCGCTGCACCACCGTTGCCTGCCCCTGCAATCCATAGGCGTGCGACGGGTACGACAATGCATCGTCACTTGGCGTACTGCCGGCAGTTTGCTTGGTGAGCAAGCTCAGTGGATTGAATTGCTGCGCCAGCTGGAAGCCTGCTGCGCTGTGCCGCTGCACATCGCGACCCAAGGCATCGCGCTGGATCTGCAGCGGTGCATGACCTTCAATGCCCAGCGACGTCAAGGCGCCATTGACGTCGTAAGCCCAGTGCACCTGGTGGTCGGCGCTCAGTTCCTTGGGAGCACCAGTGAGTTCGTCGTAGCTCCAGCGCACTTCGCGGCCGTTGCTGCGCTCGGCCAGCAGACGGCCCACAGCGTCACGTTCGTACTCGAGCACACTGTCGCCGTGGCTGACGCGGATCAGGCGACCGTGATCGTCGTAGTCGAGCTTGGTATCGATGCTTGGGCTATCGGGATGGGCCGAGCGGCGGCGGATCGCCAGCAGCCGGCCACTGGCGAGGTGGTAGTCGTAACCAACCGTGGAGCCGTCTGGGCGCTGGGTGGTGTGCAGCCAACCGACAGCGTTGTAGTCATAGCGGGTCTGCGCGCCGCCGTAGTCGGTCTCCTTGATCAGGCGGCCGGCTGCGTCGTACTCGTAGCGATAACTTTCGCCGACGCCGTTGGTGACGCAGACCAGCCGGGTCAGCTTGTCGTACCCCAGCTGCAAGCCACCACCTGCCGGATAGTGCACGTGCTCCAGCAGATCGAAAGCACCGTACTGGTACTGCGTGGTGCGGCCTTCGCCATCGCTATGACATATCGGCAGGCGCTCGCTGTCGTAGCTGATCTGCTGTGTGCTGCCGTCAGCGAGGATAAGCTTGCTGACGGAGCCGCGCGGATTGGCATGATCGGCGTGTTCATAGCGGGTCGACTGGCCGAGTGCGTCCTGGCTTTCCACTGTCCTGCCGAACAGATCCTTGTGCAGCGTATGCTGGCTGCCATCGGCACGGGTCAGCTTGGTGAGCCGTTGGTAGCGGTCGTAGTCCAGACGCAGCTGTGTGCCATCCGGGTTCTCCTGGCGCAGCAGCTGGCCGTTCCCGCTGATGCGATAGCTGGTACGCTGACCGAGTGGATTGACCGCAGCAATCAGGTTTCCGCGTGCATCATGGCTGAACCCCCACTGGGTTCCGTCCGAGCTGGCGGCCGATGTGAGGGCACCAAGGCTGCTATAGCCGTAGCGCTCCCACGACGCATCCGGATGGCTGACCTGCACCAGCTCGTCAAAATCGTTGTACTCGAAGCGGGTAACCCGCCCCAGTGGATCGGTTTGCGACAGCTTGAGGTTGTTCTCGTCCCACTCCGTCAGCCAGTGATGGCCGAGGGGGTCAATCTGGCAAATGATCAGGCCTTCGGCATTATGATAGTACTGGCTGCAGCCGCCTTCAGCGTCGTAGTAGAGAGCGCAGTTCCGCACGTCGTCATAGACGAAGCGATCTGCATAGTGGCCACTGTCGGTGCGCGTACTCAGCACGCGGCCCCTTGCGTCGTACTCCACGTGTGCGCCGGTGAGCGCAGTGTCGTGCCAGCGCAGCATGCGGCCATCACGATCATAGCCATGGAACAGGGTTCCAAACTGATGGCTACGGCATTGCGCCAGCCGCCCGTCGGCGTCATAGCTACAACGCAGAAGTTCCAAACCATCCTCGGCCCCGCCTTGCACCTGTACCGAGATGACCCGGCGATCAAGGCACTGCACCAGCAATGCATAGCCGTCGCTGTGCTCAATGCGGGCGAGCGCGCCGTTGGCGTAGTGGAAGCGGATGCGGTTACCGTTGATATCCTCGATGTCACTCAAGCGTCGTGTTTGACCATCTTCCTGGCCAAAGCTGAGCACCGTGCGGGTGCTGCGGTCGAACAGACGCAGCACTTGCGAGCGCCTGCCGAACAGGCAGTAACGGCGCTCGCGAAGATTGACGGCCTGTACCTCGTCATCCGGCGTATGGAATACGAGCGTCGCGCCATGCGGTGTATGCAAGGTGGCGGTTTCGCCATCCAGCTCCAGCCGCTGCGACCATTCATCCATCCACTTGTCACCAAACGCACCACGGAACGACGCCGTCGAGCGATAGCTTCGGGTGAGCTGTAGTGGCAAGGTTCCGGGTAGCGCCAGTACTGGCCACTGCTGCAGGAAGTCGCCGGTGCCGATGTCAACAGGATCGCTGACGCATTTATTTGTCCCCGGTTGACTGCCGCTGCCTTTGGAGGAGGTAGTAGCAGGCTTGGAGGTATTGGGCGCAGGGGGTGGATCTTGCTTCGGCTTCGGTTGCGCATCCGGTTTCGGCTTCTGCTGCTGTGGCGGCGCATCGGCACCAGGCTTCGGTTTCTTTCCACGCGGCAACGGCAGCAGATTCACAACAATGTTGGCCCAGCGCAGCGCAGGTGAGCGGCTGTCTTTGACCTCATGGATCACGGCCGTTTCAATGGTTTCAACTATCGTCCTGCAGCCGTCATTGACGTTGCCATCACAGGTGCTGCGATGACCAACACGCACGATATTGCGGCCATTGGCATAGACGGTTTTGGCGCCTTCAGCCAGCAGGCTTGGCCCCGGGTGTTCGGAGCACGCCACCCGATCGCCAACCCGCGCGACGGGCCTGCCCTCGAAGAACACATTTGCTGAGCCTTCGGCGATGACACCTTTGTTGTCGCCATACTGCCCAGCGGTGGATGCAAAGGTGGCGATACCTGCGCCGACAAATCCTGCGGTAGCAGCGGCGGCAGCGAGCACAAGCAGACCGGCACCACAGGTTGCCACGGTCACTGCGACAATGGCGATCGCGGCAGCCGCGCCAATGATGGCGCCCCACAGGGCGGCGTTTTTGTTGATATGCCCGATCGGGTCGCCCATGCGCGCCGGTGCATCACCCTCGGTGGCGACTTTCTTGCCGCCGCCCAACGTGCCGCAGAACAGATCCGCCAGGCCGGCGCCGGCCATGCTGCCCAGATAACCTCCTGCCATGCCCGCGCCAGCGGCAATAGCGAACGTTCCCAGCGAGACAGCCGCTGCAGTGCCAGCAGCGGCAACGCCAGCACTCGCCGCGCCCGCTGCAGCCACACCCGCAGAACCCAGCGCCGATGCCCCCATCAATCCGTAGTTGAACTCCTCGCTTTCGAGGACATCCAGCACGTTGTTGTTGCCCCGATCAAAATCGCTGACATCGGGGTTTGGAATGCTGTAACTGTCCTGCGGCGGCTGGCGCACTATATCCATGATTTCATTGCGTCGAGCGCTGTTGGCCGCACCCACTGCAACGCTTGTCTGCACCGTCATGGTTTGGTTTTCCCCTGCGACACTTATTGCGCTACGACGGCGCTTTTGTCTTGGCCGGTGCGAAAGCGGAAGGTCTCCACCAGAGCCAGAATCTGCTGCTTCTGCTCCTGCGATATCAGCCCCGGCATACTGGCGGTGAAAATCAGCGCACGTTGTTGTTCGGCAGTCAGCACCATGCATTGATGGATCGGCCCTTGCGCCGATGACCAGCTGAATTCGGACAACATGGCTTCACGGCCATCCACCTGCATGGGCAGCAGTTCCAGCTGTTTGTGGTCCTTCAGACTGCTGGCGATTGCCGCAATTTCCTTCTTTGCGAAGCTCTCAAACGCCATGCCCCACGGCAGTGTGTCGCGGGAAATGGTGAAGCTCAGCCCGGTGCCATTGCCTTGCGCGGTAGTAAGCACATTGATGCTCTCGTCCTTCCACGCAGCGGGAATCTGGATGGTGCCTTCATTGATAGCGAACATTCCTCTCAGCTCTTTTCTTTATTCAGATGGACTACCGGGCCATCGATGAAGATGCCTTTTTTGCTGATCACGATGCTGGACGGACCAAACTCCAGTTTGATCATTTCTTTCGTCATCGTGACGCTGCCAGCACCTACGGCGTGTTTGATCTGGTCGCTGGCCTCGTACAGCTGCGTACCCGGGCTATCGGTTTTCCCCTTGGTCTTGACCTGTACCGTATTGGCATCGGTGGAACGCATCTTGGCGATGGTTTCGCTCAGCCCGCCTTGGGCCAGCGTCTTTGACTCGTCACCGGTTTTCAACGTGACCGAGCGGTTGCCCTTGTCCACCACGTGCGTTTCTGCATCCAGCACGGTGATGTTCATATCCTTCTGCGAATACAGATCAATCAGCTCTTTGCCGGCGGTATCGCGGATCGTCATGCGGCACTGACCGCCACCACCAGGCGTGGAATTGCTGATGAAGCCCATGACGGTGCCGCCATCCGGACCGTCGAACGGCATGGTCTGCTGGGCGTTGAACAGGCGCCCGGTGCACACCGGGCGGTCCGGGTCACCTTCGATGTAGTCGATCAGCACTTCCTGGCCGATGCGGGGAATCGACACCGTGCCCCAGCCGCGCCCGGCCCAGGGCTGGGAAACACGTATCCAGCATGAGCTCGATTGATCGTGCTTGCCTTCCAGGTCCCACGGGAACTGCACCTTGATGCGGCCGAGCTTGTCGGTGTGGATCTCCTGACCCGCCGGGCCAACCACGGTTGCGGTCTGCGGGCCTTTCATGGCGGGCTTGGCGTGATGACGAACCGGCCTGTACGGCACCTTGCGGCGGATCATGGTCAGGCTGTTGTCATACACATCCGCCTGGCCTGCGCTGTTGCCGTCCAGATTGAAGTTGTTGCGCGCATTGATCTGCGTACCAACCACCAGGAAGTCGGCATCGGCCTCGCTTTCAAACCAATGATGGCCACTCAACTGGAACGTGTGGCCGGCCTGCATGCCACGGCATTGCGATTGCGCCATGAACAGCTTGGCCTGCCATTCGTAGGCCTCCATCAGATGCTGGGCGTCGCGGCTGCCGGCTTTCTTGTCCGGATAGGCGTAAGCCGGATTGCCGTGATAGACGGTCAACTTCGGCACCTCGCCTTGGTGGGCGACCGTGGGCTGCTCCACATACTGCACCGCATACGGATCGGCGTACTTGAAGGTATTCAAGGCCACCGCGCTGGGCTGGAAATTGCGGTAGGCCGCCAGTGCGGTGAGCGTGTCCTGCGCGTCTACATGATCGCCGGCGTTGTAGCGGACCACGGCGTGACCAGTTTGCGGCGGGCAGAACGCGCTGTCGGCCGAGTCATCACTGATGACCAGACGATGGCCATCGGCGCGATGTTCGAAGTAGTAGAACAGGCCGTAGCGCTCAAGCAGGCGGCTGACGAAGTTCAGGTCGCTTTCGTCGTACTGGACAATATAGGTTTCCGCGCCGGGCCTGCGAGTAACCCGCACCTGGTAGTCCGGCAGGCCGCCATAGTCCTTGAACACCACGTCCAGCACATCCAACGCCGACATGTCCTGGAAGATGCGGCTGTTGATGCGCGCGCCCAGGTACCACAGCCACGGCCGCAGCTCGGCGCTATACACCGCAAGGCCGCCGTCGGTGCTGGCGAAGCCGAAGGAGGTGACGTATCCATTGACCGGGTACTCACTGCCATCAGCCAGCTTGATGCCGACGGTGAAGCTATTGCCCATCACTTCCTGCAGGTCGATACCCGCATTTCGCGACAGCAACTGCAGGCGATAGCAGTACAGGTCCGACAGCGCGCTGCTTCCTTCCATCGCCGATGCGTACAGCCGCTTGTCTCCGCTGAGCGGCGCGTGCAAGCGCAGCAGGCGGTCCTTGTCCTCGAGTACGCCGCGCTCCTCGTCGAAGGCTTCGCGCAGGCGGGCCATCGGCGGCGCGTAGAACTCGGGCTTGCGGATGAAATCCTGCACGGCCTGGCCGCCCAACGGGTGCTCGTCGGGAATCAACGTGGCGGGGACAAAGGGGGGCGTCGCCAGCGCTGGCAGGCTGGTGGCAGCGACAAACGGCGGCGTCGCGAATGCAGGCAGACCGGGGGAGGTAACAAAGGACTGCGCCAGGGTGGTGGCATCGGACGCCGCGCCCATCAGAGCTGAAAGCTCCGGAACAGCAATGCCTGCCAGCGGCGTGCTGGCGGCAATCACTCCCGCAACGTTGTCACCTTGCAGCGCCTGCACCACGCCCACCGCAGACGAAACCGCCGCGACAGCCTTATGCGCTTTGGCAGCGATTTCACCATCGATGGATTGCAGCGCGGCATCGGTTGCCTTCAATGCGTTGGCAGGGATCAGCGTGTCAGCTGCTGATTTCGCCGCCACAAACGTTGAAGTTCCGACGCCGTGCTTGGACGGTGAACTCTTGAAATTTTCTGGCATGCAGCTTCCTGCCGCGCACGGCACAAGGCGAAGGACTATTCCTTCGACTTTAGGCAGGTTGCCGCCAGGATGATTCGGGATTCATCTGAAAATCAGTGAAAACAGCCTTTTCCCCGCTTGCGTGGGAATGCCGGTTTCACCAGGAAAACCAACGAAGTCAACGCCAATAAAAAAAATGGCGTGCCCCGGGGGATTGCGGGACACGCCATACCAAGAGAGAGCCGCCCGGACTGCAGGCTGAACTACTTTTTTTCGAATATCACAGGTATCGCGACCACTGCACCGAGGCACTGGCCGGGCTTGCCGGCAGCCCGTTGCTGCCGGTGCTGCACACGGGTATCAGGTTCAGGCCACCACCACTGGGAACATCGACCGAGATGCCACCGGCCGAGATGGTGGTGTTGGAGGTCTGGTTGCTGCCTACGGTCAGGCTGCCATGGATGGTCACCGTGGCACCGCTGGTCGACAACTGCTTGCCCAGCATCACGCTGCCACGCAGTTCCCAACCGGCAATCGAGGCTCCGCCTTCGGCGATGACGGCGGTATTGGCGATCGGCAGGCCCTGGTAGGTCTGTGGCTTGCCGTCGGCTCCCTGCCCTTCCCATTCGACGAACTGCGAACGGCTGGCGCACAGGTTGCTCGGATAGAAGTCGCCGCCGCAGACCCGGGTGGCACCGGCAAAGTTCGGCGCGATGAGATCCCGGTGACCGGCACTGGTGAAGGTGATGTTGCCGCCACAGGTCGCCTGTTCCGGATCGTCACACCCGCGCACGACGATGCTGTTCAGCATTTCGGTGCTGGTGCCATCGATCTTCACCGACTGGTCGAACCAAAGCACGCCCGCCGGCATCTTGCCGACGCCGTGCAACAACCAGCTGCCATCGCGCTGGAGGGCGTTCAGGCAGCCCTTGTCATTGGTGTTGTTGCAGGTCATCAGTTCCTGCAGGAGTGCCAGCTGCACCGCATTGGGATTCTTCAGCGGGTATACGCCGTCGATGGATTCTCCATTGGCGCGCTTGACGTTGCGGATGGTCAGCTGCGGCGCGCCGTCGACCGTGCTGAAAGCGTAGTTGGCCATGCCCAGGAAGTTGTCGGCATCAACCGGCTTCACCCGCGCTTCGCAGTAGGGGATGCCAGGCAGGCCCGGCGTCGCCCCGGCCTGGTTGGCCTGCACGTTGCCGAGGTTCTTGTTGATGCTGCCAGCGAGCTGGCCCGCACCGGTCACCGAGACCTCGGTGACCGTCATGTTGCCGCCACCGAGCAGGTTCTTGACCGTACCCGAGGTCATTGCGATGGTGCCGCTCGCCCACAGCGTCTCGTACTTGCCGCTCCAGCCGGACACGGTGACGTTATAGCCCCACAGCTGGCCAACGGTGAGCGTTGCCAGCCCCACCGTGCCACCGGCAATGCGGGTGGAGCGGAAGCTGAGCGCATCCGGCAGGCTGGCATCGTCCGCGCCCTTCAAGCGCTCGGCATCGGCCGCGCCCGTCAGCAGACCGGTGCTGGGATCAACCCTCAGCAGCGGGTTGCCCGCACTGTCCTGCTTGCCGAAATCCAGCAGGAACTGGCTCTCGTCGGTGAGGGTGACCACCACGTGACCGCTGTTCAATGGCGCAACGGTACCGGTCACCCAGGGCGTGTCACCGGTAACGGTACCCGGGATCAAGCGCCCGCCGACTTCGGCGGTGCCGATGAGCTGCGTGCCGGAATAGACCCCCACGGCATATGCGCCTGCCTTGATGGCGTTGTAGTTGCCACCGCTGACGCCGTTGCCGATCTGGATATTGCGTGCCCACAAGGTGGTGCCGCTGGGATTGCCCATGCCATCGATGCGGATGCTGCCTTCCGAATACAGATGACCGTTGTCGGTGATACCACCGCCGGTCATGGAGACATCGCCCTTGACGCAGCCGGAGATGCGCGCAGTGGAACCGCCACCGATGGTCAGGTTGCCGGCGACCACGATGTTCTCGTAGTCCACGGCATTGGTGACGTCGAGCTTGCCACCGCTGTAATCAAGATCGCCGTTGAACACCATCGGTGCCTTCGGCATGGACGCACAGACCGGTGGCGTCCCCGGCGTACCGCTGCCGGGCAGCACGTCATAGACCACCTCCACCGTGGCGGTGGTCAAGGCGTTGCCCACGCCTGCGGTGCCGGTAACACGCGCGGTCACCTGGTAGTGATCGCTGCCGGCAGCTGCCACCGAAGTCACCGTGGCAGCGCGCACGCCCAGCGCCTCCAGTCCGGTGACCGGCTTGGCGTCGTTGCCTACCCAGCCCGGCCATACACTTGTTTCCACCTGCAGCAGATACAGCCGCAGCGCTTCGACACCGCGCCAGGCAGCGGCCTGTGCCGCCGTTGCCGAATGCGTGGTCAACTGCTGTGACTGGGTACCGCGCAGCGAGTAAATGGTGGCAGCAACCGTCACCGATACCGCCAGCCCCACCATCAGCACGATCAGCAGGGTGGCGACACCGCGCTGGCGCTTCCAGGCGGAAAAGCGATTCTTGTCCATACGCGCGTGCTCCTTGTGCATCAGCTGGTGATCACTGCGAGATTGGGCAGGCAGGCCACGAACAGATGGCTGCTGGCATCACTGCGCTCCAATGCCAACTGCTGGCCCACGGCGGCGCTGGGCGTGGCACTGAAATCCTGTTGCATGTAGGGCAGGCACTGGCGCTGACCCTTGAGCGAAAACACATAGCCCGGGGCCAGCGTCATCGCGCCAAGTTCCTCTTCCCCCGCCGCAAAGGCGTTGCCATCTTTCTGCGCGGGCGTGAAGAATGCGGCACCGCCGGCCAGCAACTGCTGTTCGCTGCTGTCCCATGCCGCCACCTCGGCGTTGCTGCAGGCCTTGGGGGTGAACCGGTACAGGCCCTCGCCGTCCACCAACCGCAGGCCGGAGCAGACATAGTCGCTGGCGCTGAGGTCGGCCTTGTAACGCCATACCAGCTCCTTGCCCGCATCGCGTACGTGCAGTTTGCTGTTCAAACTGTCTGCGGCCGGCACGCCGAAGCCCGCACTCTGCAGTTCGATCTGTGCCGACAACAATGCAGCCGACACCTGGCCATCACGCAATGCCGAACGCGAGGCATTGCTGGAGACTTCCACCATGGTCTTGTACAGCGTCATCATCGCGGCGATGGTGATCAGCGAGATCACCAGACCCACCATCATGCTGATCAGGCTCTGACCGCGTTGTCGCTGGCCGCCGATACCGGAAACAGTGTGCAGGTGCATGCTCATTGCCTCGTCGAGACCAGCAGGTCGGGATCGTCTTCGCCAGCGCCCTTGTTGCCGAGGTCACTGGCAGTGACGGTCAGGTCCACCCGCTGCGGCGCCTCCACGGTACGTTCCACGCCCGCCATGGCCAGCGTGGCCGTTGCCGGCTCGCAGCTGACGGCCGCGTTCCTGGCCTCGCCGTTGGGCAGGCTGATCTCCAGTGTGGCGCTACCGCACAGGCCCACGCCCTGGCCATGCAGGCTGTCGCGCAGGCGTTCCACCATCAGGTTTTCCACCTTGGCATCGCGCTGGCTGTTCATCACATTGGCCACGACATGCGCCAGCCCGGCACCGATGATGCTGGTGATCAGCACCCCGACCAGGGCTTCCAGCATCATGTCGCCGCGCTGGCGGCGCGGCGGATCAAAGCAGATCGACATAGAGTGGATCCTGGCTGTTCATGCCAACGGCAATACGCGAATGGGTGGCACCGCTGCTGCAACTGGCAGCGCCGGGCAAGCGCTGGCCGCGGTTGTCGAAGGCCACGCACGACAACTGGTCTGCCGCGGCCTGTAGCGCCTCGGCATCGGCGTAGTCATCGCCCCCCGTCAGGCGATACTCACCGCCACGTGGCAGTTCGCCCTGCCACAGCACCTCGTTGCCATCGCCGCGCAGGACCTGCAGGCTGCGCTCACTGCGCTGCAGACGGGCCGACGTGGCGGCGCCGATGACATGCTCGGGATTGCGCAAGGCCAACGAGCGGGTCTGCGACACCGCCTCCCACAACAGGTTGCGCGCCTGCATCTGCCGGTTGCTGTCGATCCACTGGCGCGCGAACGGCATGCTTGCCAGCGCCAGTACCGCCATCACTGCCAGGGTCACCATCAATTCGATCAGTGAAAAACCCGTGGCACGCCGACTCATGGCCAGTCACTCACGCCGGCGCAGTTGCCGGAGACGGTGCGGCTGTTGCCGGAGTCCAGCTTGAGCGTGCAACCACTGGCCTTGCCCAGTGCGCTGCCGGCGACGGCCTTCAGCTCATAACCACCGCTGCTGGCGGTGTAGGTGTAGGTGAACTGGCCGGCCTTGGTCGCCGCGTTCCAGCCCTTCTTGGCGGCGGCATCAGTGGCCGGGTAACCCAGGGTGCGCTGGCGGAAGTTCTCCACCGTACTGGACAACGCCATCAAATCGCTTTGCGCTGTACGGATCTTGCTGCGCAGGACGTAGTCCGAGTACAGCGGCATGGCGATGGCAGCCAGGATCGCGATGATGGCCACGACGATCATCAACTCGATCAACGTGAAGCCCCGGTTGTTGTGTTGTTGCATACGCCCCCCTGTAGAGCCTTGCGAACACCTGCATCCGCCGTGGAGTGAACTTCGTAAGAATTGGCCTGCATCCGTTGTCAGATGAAAACCAGGTGAAACTGTGACCGGCCGCAATATACAATTGATGACAACGATGTCAACACTTCCACCTGAAAGTGCCGTAACCGCTTCTGCGACAATGGCCGGATGGACGTAAGACTGGTCTTCTGCACCTGCCCCGACGAACAAACCGCGCAGGCCTTGGCTCAAACCCTGGTAGAGCAGCGTTTGGCTGCCTGTGTGAACTTGTTGCCTGCGATGCGGTCTGTGTACCGCTGGCAGGAGCAGATTGAACAAGCTGAAGAGGTTCAGCTGATCATCAAGACCTGCGCTGATCGGCTGGACGCGCTGAGCGCCGCCATCAGGCGGCAGCACCCGTATGAATTGCCGGAGATCGTGGCGATCTCCCCCAGCGCCGGCTTGCCGGCGTATCTGGACTGGATCCGGGCGCAGACCCGGGAGGAAACATAATTAATGATGCTGTTGCGACAATTTGCCGCCTTCTGCCTGTTTTCCCTGGCCGCCCTGCCGGCGTTGGCCATCAATGAAAAAGACCTGCTGCCGGTAGACCAGGCCTTTGCGCTGCGCGCCGAAGCGCCCAGCCGCGACCGCATCGAGCTGCGCTGGGACATAGCCCCGGGCTATTACCTTTATCACCACCGCACCAGCGTCAAGGCCGGCCCCGGCTTCACCGCCGGTGCGTTGCAGATGCCGCAGGGGGAAAAGAAGCACGACGAGTTCTTTGGCGACGTCGAAACCTACCATCGCCAGCTGCGCTCCATCCTTCCCGGCACCGCCGACCCGGGCGTCAACAGCGTCACCCTGGAAGTCCGTTACCAGGGCTGTGCCGATGCCGGCGTCTGCTATCCGCCGCAGAAGCGCACGGTCGAAGTGCGGCTGCCCGCCGCCAACGTTGGCGCCCCTGCCGCCGCGCCCGCCCCTTCGGCTGCGCCCCTGTTCAACCCGCTCGCCGGCAACAGCGGTGGCGGCCTCAACCTGCCCGGCACCGCTGCCGTGCAGGCCTTGCCGCTGCCCTCGGAAAAGGCGTTCGGCTTCGAAGCCATCGTCGACAACGGCAACCGCCTGCTGCTGCGCTTCTCGCCCGCACCGGGTTACTACCTGTACCGCGACCGCACCTCGCTGGCACTGGAAGGCGCCGACGGCGTGCGCGCCGGCCGACCGCAGTGGCCAGCCGGCAAGCCTTACCGCGACGAACACTTCGGCAACGTGGTGGTGTACTTCGACCAGGTCGACGTGCCGTTGCCGCTGCGCCGTGACAAGCCTGACGCAACCCCGGCCACCTTGGTCGTGACCTTCCAGGGCTGCCAGACCGATGGCATCTGCTACCCGCCGATGACCCGCCGGGTGCGGCTGTCACTGCCTGCCGGCAAGGTCTCGCAGAAGGAGAAGGAGGAACTGGCGGTCGCCCCGCTGGTGATTCCGCCGCTGCCGGCCGGCAAGAAGGGCGACGTCACTCCGATGCCGCTGATCGACCCGGCCAACCCGCCGGCACCGCAGCCACTGGTGGTCCGGCCGGCCGCCGAGGCCGCCAGCCTGGCCGAGGCCGCACCGGATGCATCGGCCGACAACACCCGCCGCAGCCAGCCGCCGGCGCAGGCCGCGGGCGATGGTTCCTTGCTGTGGATATTGCTGTTGGCCTTGGCCGGTGGCCTGATCCTGAACCTGATGCCCTGCGTACTGCCGGTACTGTCACTGAAGGTACTTGGCGTGGCGCAGAGCGGCGAAAGCCGCCAGCGCGCACGCAACCACGCGCTCTGGTACACCGCTGGCGTGCTGGTTGCATTTGCCGCGATCGGCGCACTGGTGCTGGCCCTGCGCGCGGCCGGCCAGGCTGCCGGTTGGGGCTTCCAGCTGCAGCACCCGTGGTTCATCGCCGCACTGGTGTACCTGATGTTCGCGGTGGGCCTGAGCCTGTCCGGGCTGTTCACCCTGGGCGGCAGCGCGGGCCAACTGGGCCAGAACCTGGCCAAGCGCAGCGGCCCCAGTGGTGACTTCTTCACCGGCGTGCTGGCCTGCGTGGTCGCCAGCCCCTGCATTGCGCCGTTCATGGGCCCGGCACTGGCCTACGCCTTCACCGCCCCGCCTGCCCTGGCGATGCTGGTGTTCCTGGCACTGGGCCTGGGCCTGGCACTGCCGTTCCTGCTGATCGGTTTCGTGCCGGCGCTGGCCATGCGCCTGCCCAAGCCGGGCGCATGGATGGAAACCTTCAAGCACGTGATGGCGTTCCCGATGTACCTCACCGCCATCTGGCTGCTGTGGGTACTGGGCAAGCAGCGCGGCATCGATGCGATGGGGCTGATGCTGATCGGCCTGACCGTGCTGGCGCTGGGTCTGTGGTGGTTCGAACGCAGCCGTTGGCACAGCCGCCGGATCGGCATGGTACTGGGCGCGGTGATCGCGCTGCTGGCCCTGGTGCCGGTGTGGGGCGTGACCCGCCTGCCACCGCCGGGCGCCGCCGTGGCCAGCGAAGGCACGGTGGCTTACTCGCCGCAGATGCTTGACCGCCTGCGCGCGGACAACCGCGTGGTGTTCGTGAACATGACTGCCGACTGGTGCGTCACCTGCAAGGCCAACGAGCGCAACGTGCTGGACCGCGACAAGTTCCGCGACACGCTGAAGCGGGTCAACGCGGTGTACATGCGCGGAGACTGGACCAATGTGGATCCGCAGATCAGCGCCTTCCTCGACCAGCACAAGGCCGTCGGCGTACCGCTGTACGTGGTCTACGGCCCGGGCGCACCGCCGCGCGTGCTGCCGACCGTGCTGACCCAGTCCGTCGCCGAAGAAGCGCTGCTGCGCGCGGCACGCTGATGCGCCGCGCCGTATGGTGGGTGGCAGGTATTGCCGCAGCGGCCGGGCTGTCCGCCGGCGCATGGCTGAGCCGCCCAGCAACGCCGGCGCGGCCATCGATGAGCGAACCTGCCACGGCGCCGCGTTCGGCCACGCCGGTGCAGGGTGTACGCGTCGGCGAACTGATGCCCTCGTTCGCCCTGCCCGACCTGGATGGCATGCCGGTGCAGTTCCCGGAGCGCTTCAAGGGCAAGCCGTTGCTGATCAATGTATGGGCAAGCTGGTGCGCGCCCTGCATCGAAGAGATGCCGGAACTGGCGCGCTTTGCCGCGCGTCACGCTGATAGCGGTCCGCAGGTTGTGGGGCTGGCGTTGGATACACCCGATGCGGTGTTGGATTTTCTTGGCAATGTGCCGGTGTACTACCCCATCGTCATCGAGACACCGGGGCCGAACGACGCCAGCGTCAAGCTGGGCAACTCGCAGGGCCTGTTGCCGTACAGCGTATTGATCGACGCGCAAGGGCGCGTCCTCAAGCAGAAGCTTGGCCCGTTCAAGGCGGGCGAGATTGATGCCTGGGTAAAAGATACGCCGACCATTCCAACACCGTGATCCCGCGCCGCGGATAGACGCGGCACACTCGGCGCGACGTGAATCGCCGAAGCGCGATCAAGGCAGCAGCGCTGGATTGGCGATCTGATCATTGAGTTTCCGGTGTCATGCGATGCCGTAGATTTCCGTGGCATCCGCTGGTAGATCTGCTGCCCAGGGAGTTGAGTGCATTGCTTTGCATTGCATTGCTTTGCACTGCTTTGCACTGCTTTGCATTGCTTTGCACTGCTTTGCACTGCTTTGCACTGCTTTGCACTGCTTTGCACTGCTTTGCACTGCTTTGCACTGCTTTGCACTGCTTTGCACTGCTTTGCACTGCTTTGCACTGCTTTGCACT
>NZ_JBXFWM010000044.1:0-37208 GCF_056856655.1 Stenotrophomonas sp. STEN033 | reverse complement strand
CGTCAGATGTGTATAAGAGACAGGGTTTGTGTTGTGGCCAGATGTATCGCCAGCTTCGCGGCTGACGCCGCTCCCACAGCCACCAGTTGGTTCACAGCAGTCGGATTAGCGCCGCAGCCGTCGCGCCCACAATCACCACCAACAAAAAAGGTGCCCGCAGCATCAAGGCTGCCGCTGCAACCAACAACGCAGCGATACGCGCATCGAAGGCCAGTCCCTGCCCGGCCGATACGGTGTTCATCGTGCTCAACGAAGCCAGCAAGCCGATGGTCAGACAGCCGGCCACGCGATTCATGCGCGGCGACTCCAACCACCGCACAGGCACCAGATAACCGGCGAACTTGATCGCCCAAGCGGCAACGCAGCCCGCTACGATCCATGCCCACAGCGTCATCGCGCCGACTCCTGCCCGAGCTTCGGAGCAACGTCGGGCTCAAGCCCCTCGTCCGCCGGCCCGCGCCCAAACCAACCCCACACGGCGGCCACCGCGGCAGCCAACAGAATCGGCACACCTGGCGGTGCCCACGGCAGCGCCACCAGGGTCACCAAGGCACAGACCACGGCAATCGCCACTGGCTCGCGCGAACGCAGGCGCGGCCACAGCAACCCGAGAAAGGCGGCAACGGCTGCGCCATCCAGGCCCCACTGGCGCGGGTCGCCCAGCGCATCGCCAAGCAATGCGCCCAACAGGGTGAACAGGTTCCAGCACAGGTAGACGCCCAGCCCCGCCACCCAGAAGCCGCGCCGCTGCTCTTTCGGATCGGTCTGGCTTGCCGCGGTCGCCGCCGACTCATCGATCGTGACCTGCGCCGCCAGCGGCCGCAGCCAGCCACGCGGGCGCAGCATGCGGTTGATCTGTGCGCCATACACCGCGTTGCGGATACCCAGCAAGGTAGCCGCACCAAATGCCGCGGCGCCCGTTCCGCCTGCACCGACAACACCGATGAAGGCGAACTGCGAGCCTCCGGTGAACATCAACAGGCTCAATGTCGCCGTCTGCGCGACGCTGAACCCCGACGCCACGGCCAGCGCACCGAACGAGATGCCGTAAAGGCCAGTCGCAATAGCTATCGAAACGCCGATGCGTACCGCTGGCGTGATGCGCCCGGCCATGGCCATCAGCCGCGCCCGCGCGCTTGCTCGGCCGCGGCGACAAACACCACGTCGGTGGACGAGTTCAATGCGGTTTCCGCCGAGTCCTGCACCACGCCGACGATGAAGCCGACCGCCACCACCTGCATCGCGATGTCGTTGTTGATACCAAACAGACCGCAGGCAAGCGGGATCAACAGCAACGATCCCCCCGGCACGCCCGACGCACCGCAGGCACCAATGGCGGCGACCACACTGAGCAGCAGCGCCGTGGCCAGGTCCACCGGGTAGCCCAAGGTATTGACCGCCGCCAGGGTCAGCACCGAGATGGTGATCGCCGCACCGGCCATGTTGATGGTCGCGCCCAGCGGGATCGCCACCGAATAGGTCTCCTCGTGCAGGCCCAGCTTGCGGCACAGCTCCATGTTGACCGGGATGTTGGCGGCCGAAGAACGGGTGAAGAAAGCGGTAATGCCGCTCTCACGCAGGCAGCGCAATACCAGCGGATAGGGATTGCGACGGGTCACCACCGCGACGATCAGTGGGTTGCCGACGAAAGCCATGAACAACATCGCCCCCACCAGTACCGCCAGCAGATGCGCGTAGTTTTTCAATGCGCCCAGGCCGGACTCGGCCAGCAGCGAGGCAACAATGCCGAAAACACCCAGGGGTGCCAGCTTGATGACCAGGCGGACCACCCAGGTAATCGCATCGGACAGATCACTGACTACGGTACGTGTGCCCTGGCTGGCGTGACGCAATGCCAGGCCCAGACCCACCGCCCATGCCAGCAAGCCGATGTAGTTTGCGTTGAGCAACGCGTGCACGGGGTTGTCGACGATCTGCATCAACAAGGTATTGAGCACCTCACCGATACCGCCGGGGGCGCTCATGCCGGCCTCGGCAGCCTTCAGCACCAGCTTGGTGGGGAACAGGAAACTGGCCGCCACACCAACCAGGGCGGCTGCCACGGTACCAATCACGTACAGCAGCAGGATCATGCGGATATGGGTCTTCTGCCCCTGCTGGTGATTGGCGATGGAGGCCGTGACCAGCACCAGGACCAACACCGGCGCCACCGCCTTCAGCGCCGAGATGAATACCGTCCCGAGCAGGCCAACGGCGGTCGCACCGGCAGGCCAGAGCAGCGCCAGCACGATACCGGCGACAAGGCCGATGACAATCTGCAGCACCAGACTGGGCGCTCGGAACAGGGAGGAACGTTCGGTCATTGCAGGGCTCGCAGGAAACGCAAACCCCGATTCTCGCCCACCCGGGGCACCGGCCGCACCCCCGGAACGTCATGGAATCGCTGCAAGCTGCCGCCGGCTCACGAACACCGTTAGGATGCGGGCATGGAAGACAAGCATCGTCCCAATCGCCTGCTCCGGTTCCTCGCCTATCTGCTGGGCGTGGTGGTGTTGCTGATCGGCAGTGGCCTGTTGCTGGGGGACCATCTCACGCCCAAAGCCGTAGGCGCGCCTTCATATGCCCTGCCCGTGCAGGCGCAGCAGACCCTGATCGATCGCCAACTGCAGCCCCTGTTGGCCGCGCATCCCGGCAAAAGTGGCGCGGTCTACCTCTCCGATGGACTTGAGGCGTATGCGGCGCGCGCCATCATCACCCGCCAGGCCGGGCGCAGCCTCGATCTGCAGTACTACATGTGGCACGACGACCTGCTCGGCCATCTGCTGGCCCATGACGTCTACCAGGCCGCCGAGCGCGGCGTACGCGTGCGTCTGCTGCTGGACGACATGAACGCTGCCGGGCTGGACCCACAGATGCTGGCACTGGACAACCATCCCAACATCGAAATCCGCCTGTACAACCCCTTCCGCAACCGCGACGGACTGTGGCGCCTGGTCGAAATGGTGCAGCGGGTCTTCAGCATCAATCACCGCATGCACAACAAGGCGTGGATTGCCGATGGCCGCGTGGCCATCGTCGGTGGCCGCAATATCGGCGCGGAATACTTCGACGCACGCCCGGACGTGAACTTCCGCGATCTGGACCTGCTGCTCGCCGGCCCCGTCGCCAATGACGCCAGCACGGTGTTCGATGACTTCTGGAACAGCGACGCCGTGGTCCCGATCGCGGCCCTGCACTACAGCACCGACCAGCAGATGGCCAACTTCATCAGCCAGGCCGAGCTGGATGCACGCCAGCAGGAGGCCGAGCCCTACCTGCAGCGCGTGCGTGCTCACTTCACCGATGCCTACCTCAGCCGGCAGTTGGACCTGCATTGGACCGACGGGGTAAGAATCCGCTCCGACCCCCCGCGCAAGCCGGTCGGCGGCGACAGCAGCCAATGGCTGGTGGCCCAGCTGGTTGACGTATTGAGCAGTGCCAAGCACAAGTCACTGCTGATATCACCGTACTTCGTACCCGGCGCAGTTGGCACCAAGGGACTGATCCAGCAGGCCCGGAACGGCGTGCAGGTCGGCATCATCACCAATTCGTTGGCCGCGAACGACGTGGCGGCAGTGCATGGCGGCTATATGCACTACCGCCGCCCGTTGCTGGCTGGCGGCGTGCAACTGTACGAGCTCAAGGCGCATGGACACGTCGAAAAGGCGTCGACCTTCGGCAGCAGCGGCGCCAGCCTGCATACCAAGGCCTTCGTGGTGGATGACCGCCGCGGCTTCGTCGGTTCGTTCAACCTCGACCCACGCTCGGCCTACCTCAATACCGAAATGGGCGCGCTGTTCGATGACCCGGTGCTGGCAGCACGCCTGCGCCAGGAGTATCTGCGCCTGTCCAGCGCGGAGATGAGTTACTGGATGTATCTGAACAAGGATCACGAACTACGCTGGCTGGATCGCGGCAGCAATCCACCCATCAGCCTGCGCACCGAACCGGACACCGGGTTCATGCAACGTGCAAGCACCCGCGTGATCAGTTGGCTGCCACTGGAATCGCAGCTGTAGGCACCCTGCCCCACAGCGGCGCAGCCATCCCTCACCGCCAGGATACGGGCGCGCGATGTGCCGCGCGGCCCTCGTTGCGGGCCTCACTCCTGCGCAGCGTCGGCCTGGCTCATCCGCTTCCACAGCCATGTCGCCACATGTTCGGGCAGTTGACTGGCGAGCGCTGCAACGGCTTCTTCCTCGCTCATCAGGCCCTGCGCATGCAGCATCGCAGCGCTGGCGGCCAGTTGTCCTACCTGCAGGGAGCGCGCCAAGCCGGTGGCAGCAGGCGCATCCACCTGTTTGAGCGCCTCGACGATGGGGGCGGACAGTTTCCAGTGCCCGGCGATCCGCACGGCGGTTGGCGCACTGCAGCGCTCCAGCACCGCCAGCAGGGTACCCGGCTCACGCACCCGCAATGGCGGCTGCGCCAGCACATCGGTGGCCGCCTGCATGGCCATCGCCGCACTCAGCCCCAGCAGCAGGCCAGCCAGCTGCGCGGCGAAGCCATCCTCGCGCTCGACGCTGCGCGCGTGATCGGCGGCAGCCAATGAAACCCGCAAGGTGTATTCCCACAACAGGCCAGCGAACTCCGCATCGACACCACGCGCCGACTCCATCACCGGCTGCACCAGCGCCGCTGAAATGATCTGCCGGATGCCATCGTTGCCGATCAGCGTCACTGCCCGCTCTATGCTCTGTACATCCTGCCGCTGCAGGCGATAAAGGGGACTGTTGGCGATGCGCAGCAAGGTCGCCGCCAGCACCGCATCGCTGCCGATGATGCGCGCGATCGAGCGAGAGGACGCCGTGCTGTCGTTGACGCTCTGGATCAACTGCGGCAACAGGTTCGGCCGACGCGGCGTGTAACGCGACGACAGGTCTGCGCGCGTCAGCGCCGCGACCACGTCGTCCACCACCGCCCGCTGTACACGCAATGCGTCAGCGGCTGCATCGGCAGCCCCCAGGGCACTGAGCAGGAAGCGCCGCTGCAGATCACCCACAGCCACGGTTGCCGCCTTGATCGTCGTTGTCGGTACGACCGGCGGGGTGCGCGGCCGCCGTTGTGGCCCACTCCTGTCGCCATTGCTCCGCTGCCAGAGCCAGACCAGGCCTCCGGCAACCACCGCCGCAACCACTGCCGAGATAATCACCATGACAGACAACGAATCAGTCCAAACGGAAAGCTGCCCGGTATATCGGCCAATGTCCCGTTTTCTTTAGCCAGGCATCCACCCGCATATTCCAACTTTTGGCCCAATCAAAAGTTTTAGGACAAATCCCAAAGCAACCTCATACCCGCCAGCCCTATATTCAAATCAAAGTAAATCAAACCAAGCTGCCGCTTGCCATTCGTTATTGCGCAGCAACCAGTGAGGCTCCGAGCACGCACCCCATCGCTTCCGGTTGGTGCAAAGCAAGCCATATCGCCAGGCGACGCGGCGCTATCCAACACCCGGCCCCAACAACAGAAAGCAGCAGAACAACTCCACCAGGTTTCACCCATTAAACAAAAGCCGCAACAGCAAAGCTCCGTCGCCCCAAGACATAGGCAAGCACCAACAAACAAAGTCGATCAAACTTCAAATGTGTGAATAACAGCACACGCAAATGACAGTTTCCCTTATTGCGACCCCCTCAAGCACTGCTATGTTGAATCGAAGTTTCTGTATTAAGATTTAGTTTCAAATATAAAACCTCACCCTCACCCACCCGGGCGGACAGAACGGCATGAACTGGAAAACTGTTTGTAGTAAATCGCAGGTTCACGCGGAATATCCTTTCGCAGCCAAGCTGGCTGGCAAGGAGATCGGCATTTTTCTGGTCGATGGCGACTACTACGCCATCGAAGATGTCTGCCCGCATGCCTATGCCCTGCTCAGCCAGGGATTTGTCGAGGATGGCAAGGTCGAGTGCCCGCTGCACGAGGCGGTGTTCGACATCCGAAGCGGGCGCTGCCTGCGCGAGCCCGGCGGCCGCGATCTGTCCACCTATCCGCTGCGGGTACAGGGTGATGACATACAGGTTGATGCATCCAGGATCGAAGCCGGACTGGAGGAAGTGGCATGAGCACTCCGCTGCAATTCAATCCATACCTCAAACAGTGGCAGAAGCCCGTCCCGGCCAATGACCCGGGCGCAGGCAGCATCGAGCAGCCGGGGCAGGCCCGCAACATCGTCTGGCAGACCCGTACGCGTGCCCCGACCGAGCACGAGCTGCAACTGGCCAACGCACTGGAACAGGCCTTCGCCAATGGTGCCAGCGACGTCGTCGACGTGGTCTGCCAGCTCAACGCGATCGGTGTTTATGACCACAGCGGCAAGGCGTGGACCGAAGTGTCGTTCCACAAATCCCTTGCCACCCTCGGCTACTGATCCGGCAGCCACAGCCAACGCATCCTGGGAGGGAGCATTGATGGCAAGGAAGACAGAGATTGAAGCGCACCTGCGCCGCGGCCTGCGCGAATTGTGGTATCCGGTGGTGGCCAGCTGGGAGGTATCCAGTGCACCGCTGGGCATCACCCGCCTGGGCGAGAACATCGTGTTGTGGCGCGACCACGATGGACGTGTGCACGCCCTGGAAGACCGCTGTCCACATCGCGGCGCGCGCTTGTCGATGGGCTGGAATCTGGGCGAACGCATCGCCTGCTGGTACCACGGCGTGGAGGTGGACGGCAGCGGCGTGGTCCAGGATGTGCCTGCGGTGAGCGCTTGCCCCCTGGTTGGCAGCCAATGCCTGCACAGCTATCCGGTGCAGGAACGGCACGGCGCGATATTCCTCTACTTCGCCCTCGATCCCAAGGCGGAAGTGCCGCCCCTGCGCCTGCCGGAGGAGCTGGAAGACCAAGGCCAGTACAGCCACTTCCTGTGTACGGCGGGGTGGCAGTGCGGCTACGAATTTGCCATCGACAATGTGATGGATCCGATGCATGGCGCCTACCTGCATGCGGCCTCGCACTCCATGGCCGAAGGCGACCGCAGCGCCGAAATGCAGATAGTGCCTACCGATACCGGCTTTATTTTCGAAAAGACAGGGCAGCGCGGGGTCAACTTCGACTGGGTGGAATTCGGCCATGGCGGCGCGTTCTGGTTGCGTCTGTCCATCCCGTACCGGCAGCGCTTCGGCCCCGGCGGCCCGTTCTGGATCGTTGGCATGACCGTGCCGGTGGATGAGGACAATTGCCGGGTGTTCTTCTGGCGTATCCGCAAGGTGCAGGGATGGCAGCGCGACGTATGGCGCTTCATGTACCGCACGCGGCTGGAGCAGCTGCATTGGGATGTGCTGGAACAGGATCGGGTGATCCTGGAAAACCTCGCCCCCGACGCCCGCAGCCGGGAGTTCCTCTATGCCCATGATGCCGGCCTGAGCCGGGTGCGGCGGATGATGCAGAAGATGGCCGAACGCCAGCTCGGTCAAGGCACCGCACCGGCGCTGGCAGCAAACGAGGTCGCGCAGGCATGAGTCCGTCCGCGCCCTCGTTGCTGGCTGGCCGCAACGTACTGGTAACCGGTGCTGCACGCGGATTGGGCTTGAGCTTTGCCTGTGCCATCGCCGCTGCCGGCGCGCGGGTAGTGATCGCTGACATTCTGGATACCAGCAGCGCCCTGCAGCGCCTGCATGATCAAGGCGCCCAGGCCGATGCGGTACGGATCGATCTGGCCGATCCGGCAACCGTGGAGGCAGCCGTCGCGGAAGCGGCGCAGCTGATGGGCGGGATTGACGGACTGGTCAACAACGCCGCGATCGCCACCGGCATTGGTGGACCAATGATGGACGAGCTTTCGCTGGAAACCTGGAACCGTACATTGCAGGTCAATGTGCGCGGCACCTGGCTGGTCAGCCGTGCTGCCTTGCCACACCTGCGCGCCGCCGATCGCGGCAAGATCGTGATGCTGGCCTCCGATACCGCAATTTGGGGTGCGCCCCGCTTGCTGCCCTACGTGGCCAGCAAGGGCGCCGTGCTGGCGATGACACGTTCGATGGCCCGCGAACTGGGTGTTGACGGCATCTGCGTCAACGCCATCGCCCCCGGACTGACCCAGTGCGAAGCCACCGAATACGTCCCCGCGGAACGGCACGCGTTGTATGAGAACGGCCGCGCCCTGCAACGCGCGCAATACCCCGCCGACATCGATGGCAGCGTGGTGTACCTGCTGTCGGCACTTTCGGATTTCGTCAGCGGGCAGACCCTGCCCGTCAACGGCGGCTTTGTCTTCAACTGAAGGGACGACGGATATGTCAACGCCCCAGGCAACACCGGGAAAAGAGCCCACTCGCTACATGGTGCCGGCGCTGGAGAAAGGCCTGAACATGCTGTTGCTGTTTGGACAGCACCGCGGCGAGCTGAGCTTCACCCAGGTCTGCCAGCGTACCGGCATGCCCAAGGCCTCGGCCTACCGCACCGTGCAGACGCTGGAGCAGATGCGCTTCCTGAGTCGCAACAATGCCAGCGGGGCTTACAGCCTCGGCATCAGCATCCTGCGCCTGGGTTTTGACTACCTGTCGTCGATGGACATCGTCCAGATCGGGCAACCCGTCATTCAGCGATTGCGCGACACCACCAGTTACTCGGCGCACCTGTGTGTACTGGACGGTCGCGACGTGGTGTACGTGGCAAGGGCCAGCGCGGTCGGCGAACTTGCAGCCGGCGTGGGTGTCGGCACGCGCCTGCCCGCACATTGCACCGCCATTGGTCGTGTCCTGCTGATGACACTGCCACCGCAGGAACTGAGCGCGCTCTATCCGGAATCGGCGTTCTCGCTGACCTCGGAACAGGGACCAAAGACACCACAGGACCTGATCGCGCTGCTGGACGGTGACAACGCCCGCGGCCATGCCATCAGTGAATCGTTCTACCAGCCAGGTGTCTCGGCCGTGGCCTACCCACTGCGGGACCGTGATGGAAACGTCCTGGCCTCGATCAGCGTGATGGTCCCGCGCTCGGTGTTGCCACTGGATCTGAAGACTTCGCTGAGCACACAGGTGGAGACCGCCGCACGCGAGATCGAAGGCTTCCTGCAGGCCTGTTGAGTACACCAAGACCTGCTCTGCAACGCCCCCGCTGTCACTGTTCGCCTGTTGCACCCGACCCAACCGCCCCGCCACCCCATGGAACGGAAGTCATGCAGATAGTCGGTATTGAAGAATTTGAGTTCGGTGTTGAAGACCTGTCCACCTGTGAGCGCTTCGTCGCTGACTTCGGGCTGAGCCGTGTGGCCGTCGGGCACGAGCTCGCCGGCACCCGCGGCGTGGAAACGCTCAACGGTTCGCGGCTGACGCTCTTCCCCGTGGATGATCCGCGCCTTCCGCAGGCGATCGAAGCCGGCTCCACATTGCGCCGCATTACCTGGGGCGTTGCTTCGGTGCAGGCATTGCAGGCGCTGGCGCATGCCTTGGCCGACCAGCCTGGATTCGTGGCCGACCACGACAGCATCAGCTGCCGCGACCCCAATGGCATGACCCTGCGTTTTCGGCTCAGCCGCCTGCGCTGCGTTGAACTGGCGCCGTCGCCACCGATCAACCAGTGGGGAGATGTACGCCGTATCGACCAGGCCAGCCCGGTATACGACCGCGCCACGCCCATCGGTATCGGCCACGCCGTGCTCTTCGTCGACGATCTCGCGCCGGTGGAACGCTTCTATCGCGACAAACTGGGCTTCCATGTCTCCGATCGCTATGTGGGTCGTGGCGTGTTCCTGCGTGTGGCCGCGCGCGGCGGCCACCACGATCTGTTCCTGCTGCACCGCCCCGGCAAGCCGCGCGGCCTGAACCACGTTGCGTTCACCGTGCGCGATATCCAGGAGGTGTTTGGCGGCGGCCTGGCCATGAGCCGCGCCGGCTGGGCGACCTTCCTCGGCCCTGGCCGCCACCCGATCTCCTCCGCCTATTTCTGGTACGTGCGTAGCCCTGCAGGCGGCGCCTTTGAGTTCTATACCAACGAGGATCATCTCACCGAGGCGTGGCAGCCCCGCGAACTGGAGCACTCGGTGGAGTCGTTCACCGAGTGGGCGGTGGAAGGTGGCATCGATGCCAGCACCCGTCGTCAGCTGCGCATGCAGGACGTACCCACGGCATGAGCAGCCTGCAAGACATCGTCATCATCGGTGGTGGGCAGGCTGCCGGCTGGGCCGCAAAAACCTTGCGCGACCTGGGTTACGACCAGCGCCTGCGCGTGGTTGCCGACGAAACCCATGATTTCTACGAGCGCCCGCCACTGTCCAAGGACATTCTCAGCGGCACCCTCGCGCCCGGCCAACTGAGTTTGTTCCCGGCCGAGCTGTTGGCATCGCTGGCCATCGATTGGCAGCGGCCGCGTCGCGCCCTCGCCATTGATCGACAACAGCGGCAGGTGATGCTGGACAACGGCATCGCGCTGGCCTACGACCGCCTGCTGATTGCTACCGGCAGCCGCCCACGGCTGCCGGACCCGGCCTGGGCACACCTCGCGGGCGTGCTTACGTTGCGCAGTGTGGATGACGCGCTCGCGCTGCGGCAACGTCTGGCCAGCTGCCAGCGCCTGGCCGTCATTGGCGGCGGTTGGATCGGCCTGGAGGTAGCGTCCCTGGCACGCGGCCAGGGCATCGACGTGGTGATCTACGAACGTGGCCCCTACCTTTGCGGTCGCAGTATCGGCAACGACGTATCGACACGCCTGGCCGCGCTGCATCGGGAACGGGAAATAGCACTGCGGCTGGATTGCGGCGACCTGCGCCTGGCACAGGTCCCAACGGGCGTGCAGATCACTACGCCCGCCGATGCCGCTGTCTATGACACCGTGCTGGTCGGCGCCGGGGCCCAGCTGAATACCGAGCTGGCGCAGGCAGCCGGCCTGCAACTGGGCCATGGCATTGTCGTGGACGGCAGCGGACGCACCAGCGACCCGGCCATCTACGCCGCCGGTGATGTAGCCCAACACCCGCGCCACGGCCTGTGCGTGCAGTCCTGGGCCAACGCACAGAACCAGGGCATCGCTTCGGCGCGCGGCATGCTGGGGCTGGACGTCAACTACGACGATATTCCCTGGCTGTGGTCTGACCAGCACGGCATCAACATCCAGATTCTTGGCCTGCACTCCGAACACAACCGTCGCGTGCATCGCGCAGCCGAAGATGGGCGCGACATCTATTTCCAACTCGACCAACAGGCGCGCCTGCAACACATGGTGGCCTTCGGTGATGCACGCGCAATCAAGCTGGGGCGGCGCTGGATGAGCGCCGCACGACAACTGGATCCGGCCGTTCTGGCCGACCCCGGGATCGACCTGATGGCGCTGCGCTAGCACCGGCGCAGGCCATCACAAGCAGGAACAGAATGGCTCGCCACGCAGCGGGCACGGAAGGCTGTACCCGGTAGTCATCGCCGGCAGGTTGCACCCAGGTTCCCGTCGGCAGCAATGCCGTCCCCTTTGGATTGACTGATTCGGAGTTAGACCATGAATGAGCAGCACGCCACAGAGCACGCAAGCAGCAAGCAATCCCGGCTCGGCGAGCGCATGCAAGCACGCATTGCACGCTACCAGAGCCGAAGCTATGACTGGGACGCGCTGAAGTTCCAGGCCGACTTCGACCCCAAGTATCGGCGCGCGCAGATGCGCTACATGGGCACTGGCGCCACCGGCGTTGGCGCGGACGCCAACACCGTGCCTTCCGACAGCTTCACCTTCTCCACGATGGTGCTGCCTGCCCAGTGCGAGGGTCCGTTACACCTGCATGACGATGTGGAGGAAGTGTTCTTCATCCTTCGCGGCAAGATCCTGCTGACCCTGGAAGAGAATGGCGAGCGCTTCGAAACCGAGCTGAGCGAACGCGACCTGATATCGATCCCGCCGGGAATCTACCGCGGCCTGTTCAACCATGGCCAGGAGGAAGCCTTGATGTGCGTGATGCTGGGATCACCGACGCCGCGCATTCCCACCTATCCGGCTGACCATCCGCTGGCCAGGATCAAGCGCAACTGAGGCCGGCAGCGATGACAGCCTCCCCCTCCTGCGCAGACATGTCAGCCACTCCCGCCATCTGGCGGGAGCGCTTCCAGATCATTGCCGGACGCAAGATCGCCTACCGCGAATGCGGTAGCGGGCCAACGGTGGTGTTGCTGCGCGGCATCGGCTCCGGTGCAGGTTCCTGGGAACTGCTGTCGACGCTGCTGATGCAGCGGCTACGGGTCATCGCCTGGGACGCCCCCGGCTACGGCGACAGCGACGCCCTGGCCGAGCCCAACCCTCGCGCCAGTGACTACGCCTATGCACTGCATGGCCTGGTGGCCACCCTTGCTCTGCCGCCATTCGTGCTGGTTGGGCACTCGCTCGGCGCAATGATGGCCGCCGCCTATGCCGCGGCCTATCCGCAGCAGGTACACAGCCTGCTGCTCGCCGACCCTGCACAGGGCTACGCACGCGCCACAGCAGCCGCACGCGCACGCGTGCGCAGTGAGCGACTGCAGATGCTCAACACCCTCGGGTCGGAAACCTACGCACTGCAGCGGGCCGCGGCCCTGTTACGCCCATATCCTTCCGAAGAAGCGCTGTTGGCAGCACAGGCCGCCATGCGGCGGCTGCGCCCGGACGGCTTTGAACAGGCCTGCGCGATGCTGGCCAACGATGACATCTGGCGTTATCTGCCGAAGTGGTCTGGCACGACGCGGGTGATCGGCGGCGACCTGGACACCATCACCCCCCCGGCAGACGTCAGTGCATTGGCATTGCGGATCAAGGCACCGCTGCGACTGCTGCCCGGTGCTGGCCATGCCAGCTACCTCGACGCCCCGGCGTCCTTCGCCAGGACCGTGCTCGAAGCCGCACGCCACCTCCAACCAGCAAAGGGAACGCCATGAAGTTCGAAGTCCAGGCACGCATCGCGGTAGTTACCGGCGGCTCTTCCGGCATCGGTCTGGAGACGGTGCGCTTGCTGCTTGCGCATGGGGCCCACGTCGCCTTCTGTGGCCGCGACCCGATGCGCCTGGCGCAGGCCGAGCGTTGCCTTCGCCAGGAGTTTCCCGATGCCACCCTGCTCGGCCATGCCGCTGACGTGCTCGATCGGGCGGCCATGGATGAATTCGCCGGCATCGTTCATGCGCGCCTTGGCGGCGCCGACATGCTGATCAACAACGCAGGCCAGGGTCGCGTGGCTTCGCTGGCAGAAACCGGCGAGCAGGATTGGCTGGATGAAACCCGGCTCAAACTGTTCGGCGTCCTGCACCCGCTGCAGGCGTTCCTGCCGCTGCTCGAAGTCAGCGAGCGCGCTTCCGTCACCTGCGTCAATTCGCTGCTGGCGCTGCAGCCGGAACCGCACATGATCGCCACCTCCGCCGCCCGCGCCGCCCTGCTCAACCTCACCCACTCGCTGGCCCAGGAACTGATCGGCAAGGGCATCCGGGTCAACTCCATCCTGCTCGGCATGGTCGAGTCCGGGCAGTGGCGGCGGCGCTTCGAACAACGCAGCGATACCGAGCTGGAGTGGGCCGACTGGACCGCCCGCATCGCCGCGCGCCGCGGCATTCCGATGGGACGCATGGGTCAGCCGCAGGAGGCGGCGCGTGCCCTGCTTTTCCTCGCCTCACCGCTGGCTTCCTACACCACTGGCAGCTGCATTGACGTATCCGGCGGTTTCAACCGCCAGCTCTGAATCGCCCTGACCACTACCGCTTGCCCGCAACTGCCCTGCAGCTGGCCGTCGCCCGCCTCGCAATCGGGTATTACAAGGAGTTCTGCCGCAATGACCCGCACCTGCAGTAAACGCATCCTGTTGATTGGCTATGGCGCCATGGCGCGCGAAGTCGTCGCCCGCCTGCCCGACGGTGTCCGGGTGGGTTGGGTGATCGTGCCCACCGAGTTCCATGCTGCCCTGGTCAGTGAGCTCACCCCACAGGGCATCGAGGTGCTGGACAGCATCCACCAGCTCGATGCCGCGCCAGACCTGGTGCTTGAATGCGCCGGCCACGCCGCGCTGTCCGAACACGGCATACCCGCGCTGCAACGCGGTTGGCGACTGGCAGTGGTTTCCGTTGGTGCATTGGCCGATGCCGCGCTGCACAGCCAGCTTCTCAACGCCGCCCGGGACGGCGACGCGGTGCTGCAATTGCTCTCCGGTGCGGTGGCAGGAATGGATGGACTCGCCGCGGCGCGCGAGGCAGGCCTGGACGAGGTCACCTACATTTCACGCAAGAGTCCGCGTAGCTGGCGCGGCTCGGCGGCACAACAGATGATCGATCTGGACGCAGTTGCGGAAACCACCGTCTTCTTCGAGGGCAATGCCGGTGAAGCCGCACGTGCATTCCCGGCCAATGCGAACGTCGCCGCCACCATCGCGCTCAACGGTATGGGCATGGAGGCCACGCGGGTCGTGCTGATGGTGGACCCGCATACCCGCCGCAACACCCATCGCATCCACGCACGTGGTGCATTCGGCGAAATGACCATCGAACTGGCGGCAAATCCATTGCCCAGCAACCCCAAGACCTCGATGTTGGCTGCGCTGAGTGCGGTGCGCGCCTGCCGCCAGCTGTTGGAACCGACGGCATGAGCAGGTCGACGATGAGGTCGCTGATCGAACAGCACATACCCATCGGCGGGCAGTGGCGCCAGGGCGGTGGTGCCTTGATGCGTTCAGTGTTCCCGGCCGACCAGAGCATCAATGCGGAACTGCATGCCGCTGACCTCGATGATGTCGAGCAGGCCGTAGCAGTCGCCGACCGCAGCTGGCGTGCGCCCACCTGGCGCGACCTGCCCGCCCACCACCGCGCGCGGGTGCTGTACCGCGTTGCCGACCTGATCGATGCACAGCGTGAACCGCTGGCGCGCCTGCAGACCCGCGACAACGGCAAGCCCTTGGGCGAGACACGCGCCCTGGTAGACAGTGCTGCCGCCACCGCCCGCTACTTCGGGGCGGTCTGCGAAACCCTGGATGGCGTGCTGCCGATACCACGCAGCGCGGAATTCATGACCTTCAGCAGTCACGAACCCATCGGCGTGATCGCTGCCATCACCCCGTGGAATTCACCCATCGCCAGCGAGATGCAGAAGATCGCCCCGGCGTTGGCCGCCGGCAATGCGGTGATACTCAAACCAGCCGAAGCAACACCGTTGGCTGCGTTGGCGCTGGCCCGCCTGTTCGAACAGGCCGGGCTGCCGCCGGGCCTGCTCAGTGTGCTGCCCGGGCGCGGCTCCCTGATCGGCGAAGCCATCGCCCGCCACCCACTTGTGCGCAAGATTTCCTTCACCGGCGGTACCCGCACCGGGCGTCACCTGGCGCACGTCGCCGCCGACAAGCTGATCCCGACCTCGCTTGAGCTGGGCGGCAAGTCACCGACCATCGTGCTGGACGATGCCGACATCGAGCTGGCCGTGCAGGGCGTGGTGTATGGCATCTACAGTTCGGCCGGCCAGGCCTGCATTGCCGGCTCACGGCTGTTCGTGCAGCGCGCGTGCTATGAGCACTTCATTCAGCGCCTGCAGCAGGTCGCCTGCGCGCTGCGCATCGGTCATCCCGAAAAGGAAGGCATCCATCTCGGGCCACTGATCAATCACGCCCACCGCGACAGCGTTGCCGCTTATGTCGCGTCGGCATTGGCCGAAGGTGGGCAGCTGCGCTTCGGCGGCGCAGCACCTGCCGATGCGGCGCTGGCAGCGGGCAGCTATTACCAGCCGACCCTGATCGAAGGCCTGTCGCCGCAGGCACGTGCCTGCCGCGAGGAGATCTTCGGACCGGTGCTGATCGCCCTGCCCTTCGACGATGAAGAGGCCTTGGTCGCGCAGGCCAACGACAGTGTCTACGGCTTGGCGGCTGGCATCTGGAGCCGCGACTACCGCCGTGCCCTGCGTCTGGCTGCACGCCTGGAAGCCGGCACGGTGTGGATCAACACCTACAAGAAGTTCTCCATCTCCACGCCGTTCGGCGGCTTCAAGGAGAGCGGACTGGGCCGCGAGAAGGGCCGCGAAGGCCTGCTCGCCTACATGCAGCAGAAAAGTATTTACCTGGGACTGGATGCAACCCCAATGGGATGGAGCCAATGAAGAGCGAGACCATGACAACCGAGCAGCTCAGCCGCTCCGCACAGGAAGCAGCGCACAATTCCGCATCCGACGCGGCCGCCCGGCAAGAGCGCGTGACCGCAGCCGAAGCCATCGTGCGGGTACTGGAAGCCTACGGCGTTGACGCTGTGCATGGCGTCATCTCCATCCACAACCTGCCGGTCGCGGACGCCATCGGCCGCCGCGGACAGATCCGTTTCGTCGCCGCACGTGGCGAAGCCGGCGCAGCGGCCATGGCCGACGGCCACGGCCGGCACAGTGGACTGGGTGTCGTCCTGACCAGCACTGGTGCCGGTGCCGGCAATGCCGCAGGTGCGCTGATGGAAGCGCTCAACGCCGGTACACCGGTGCTGCATATCACCGGCCAGGTGGAACGCGACTACCTGGACCGTGATGCCAGCTTCATCCACGAAACACGCGACCAGGTGAGTCTGCTGCGCGGCTGTTCCAAGGCAGTCTTCCGCATCCTGCATCCCCAGCAGGCGGTCGCCGTCACCCAGCGCGCGATCCAGGAAGCGATACGCCTGCCTGCCGGTCCGGTCAGCATCGAAATCCCCATCGATGTGCAGGCCGCCATGGTCGACCTGCCCTGTGCGATCCAGCGCCTGCCGCTGCCAGCGCCGGCGCGCGATGACAGGGCGGTGGCTGCACTGGCCGCGCGCCTGCTCGCCGCGCAAAGGCCGATGCTATGGGTAGGTGGCGGCGCCATCGCCGCGGCCGCTGCGGTCCTGCGTCTGGCCGAGCTCGGTGTGCCTGTCGTATCAAGCACGCACGGCCGCGGCATCCTCCCCGACGGTCATCCGCGCAGCCTGCGCGCATTCCACAACGCCACGGGGGTCGCGCGTCTGCTGGCGGAAAGCGACCTGGTAATCGTTGCCGGCTCACGCCTGCGCAGCAACGAAACCGCCACCTACAGCCTGCCGCTGGGCTCCTGCCGGGTACAGATCGACATCGACCCGGCCGCCTGCAACCGCAACTACCCAATGGATGCGTTCGTGCTGGGCGACTGCGCGGACGTACTGGATAAGCTGGCCGAGGCCCTGCAGGCTGCGCCCAAGCACGATCCGCTCCGCGACCGCGATATTTGCTCTGCCACCATTGCCGCCGAGTACGCCCTGCGTGAGCAGCTGGGCGCGTATGCAGTGCTGTCGGACGCGTTGCGCAGCGCGCTGCCCGACGATGGCATTTTCGTGCGCGACATCACCATGTCCGGCAGTACCTGGGGCAGTCGACTGCTCAACTTCCAGCAGCCACGACAGAACATCCACTCGCTGGCCGGCGCCATTGGACTTGCATTGCCCACCGCCATTGGCTGCGCCATCGCCAATCCCGGGCGCAAGGTCATGGCATTGATCGGCGACGGCGGCTTGATGCTCAACATCGGTGAACTCGCCACAGCCGTGCAGGAACAGCTGGACATGGTGTTGCTGGTGATGAACGACGGTGGCTACGGGGTGATGCGGGGTATCCAGCAGAAGTACTTCGGTGACCGCCAGTACTACAACCAGCTGCATGCCCCGGACTTCCACGCATTGGCTGGGGCGATGGGCATGCGTGCCTGGAAACTGGATGACTGCAGCAATTTCGATGCTGTGCTGCGGGCCGCCGTCGCCCATCCGGGCCCGGCGCTGGTGGAGGTGAAAATGGCTGCGATAGGGCCACTGCACTTCTCGGGTCCACCGCAGAAGAGACTGTACTGAGCCCCAGACGCCTCGCGGTGTGCGGGCAGCCGGTGCAAGCCGGCAGCCTGCGCATCGATGGCAGCCAACGCAACTGCAATGTTGCACGGATCCCACCCGCCCCGGGTACGTCCTCCAACACGCGTCCTGACTTCTGCACGTTGGCACCTGGCTGCCATCACTGCCTGAAACGCCGCTCCAACTCCCGCACCTGCCACCCGCACCGCAGCAACCGCCACCTGCTGCCGCCCGTACCGCCAAACCGCCGTCAACGCAAAGGAGAGTGTGATGCAAGCACGTAGTGCCCGCTGGTATGGCGTGATCACCCTGCTGGTGATCGTTGCCATTTCCTTTATCGATCGCATGAACATCGCGTTGATGGTTACCGATGCGCATTTCCTGCAGCACTTTGGCATGGCCGCCGGGGACCGGGCCAGCCAGGCCGCGCTCAGCACCGCGTTCATGGTCGGCTACGGCCTGTCAGCCTTTGTACTGACGCCATTCTGCGCCGCGCTGCTGGGCGTGCGCCGCAGTCTGCTACTCGGGTTGATCCTCTGGGGCGGCGTCACCTTTGTCTCGCCAGCCTTCGACAGCTATGCCCTGCTATTGCTCTCGCGGGTATTGCTCGGTGTCTCCGAAGGCCCGCTGTTTGGTCTGGCATCGTCCTATATCAAGGCATACTTCGAAGGTCACGAGAACGGCAAGCCCAATTCACTGGTCAACATGGGCACCGGGCTGGGCCTGGCCATCGGCATGCCGCTGATCAGCAGCCTGATTGCCACACTCGACTGGCAAGGGGCATTCCATGTGTTGGGCCTGATCAACCTGCTGATCGGCTTGCCGCTGGTACTGGCCTATATCCACATGCCGCAGCTGGCGGTATACCAGCAGCGCCCCGCGTCGGTACGCGAGATGGCCGCGCGGGTCCGGCAGATATTCAGCGGTGCGTTGCAGACGCGCTACCTGCTGATGATCACCGTACTGACTGCCGCCTATCTTGCCTATCTCTGGGGCAGCGTCAGCTGGCTGCCCACCTACCTCAAGGAAGCGCGCGGCTTCGCATTGCGCGAGATGGGCTGGCTGGGTTCGCTGCCACAATACGCAATGATCATCGGCGTACTGATCAGTGGTTTCGTCATCGACCGCATCCCGCGCCGCCAGGTGCCCCTGATTTTCGTGGTCGGCAGTATCGGCGTTGCCATCGCCGTGCTGACTGCCCTGAATGTCAGCAACAATTACATGGCGGTGCTCAGCCTGATCGTCGCCGGCATTTTCTGCGGCATCCAGACACCGCCGCTGCCCAGTACCGTGCAGTACTACGCACAACCACAGAATGTCGCCAGCGCCATGAGCATCACCAATGGCACCGGCGCATTGGTCTCGGCATTCATGCCCCTGCTGATGGGCAAGGTGATGATGCTGGCGTCCGCAGGCGGTGCATCGCCATACGCCAGCCTGAGCGCCGGCTTTGCAGTACTGATAGGCACGCAGCTGCTCATCCTGGTCTGCGGCTGGATGCTGTGGCTGCGCGAACGCGCCCAGCTGCCGGACAGCGCCACGTCGCCGTTGCAGCCGCGTGATTGCAGGCGCTGAGACCATCATCCGGCGTAGTCATCGCCGCCCCCGACGCTGCAGGCCGCCCACCAACGGCGCTGCCCCCGTATCGACCGCAAGGAGCACAATCATGCAACAACGCATCTGCCTGTATGTTCTATCGGCCGCCATTGGCGCGTCCACAGCACCGGCACAGGCCTTGGATCTCGCCCTGCCGGGGGTGAACACCGGCGCGACCAGCTTCGAGGATGGTGGTGGCGGCGTCGGCCATATGTTCCAGACCAGCAACAGTCGCTTCGATGCCAACCGCAACTATGACGCCAAGGGTGAAAAACGGCCGATGCGCTATGACCGTGCGCTGTGGATCGCGCGGCTGCACTATGCCTACACCAGTTCCAGGCAGGCATTTGGTGGCCACCTTGGCGGCGAGCTCATCGTGCCCCTGCTCGACCTGGAACTCGACCTGGGGCCTGCGCATGTCAGCGGCAGCGGCCTCGGCAACCCCAGCCTTGGCGGCTATGTGCAATGGCGCGGCAAACGGCTGTTTGGCAAGCGCTTGGACGCACGCCTGGCGTTGGCAGCATCGCTACCGCTTGGCGACTACGACCGCAATGCCAAGCTCAATCCGGGCACCGACTACTACAGCATCAATCCCTATTACGCCTTTACCTGGCATCACAGCGACGCGTGGGAGATCAGTGGTCGCCTCATGTACCTGTGGAATGGCAGCAGCGATGATCCCGAGACACGCCTGCATGCTGCGTTCGGCCAACCAGTACACAGGATTCAACCCGGGCAGGCACTGCACTACAACCTCAGCGCATCGCATGCACTGAATGCACGTTGGCGGCTGGGCCTGGCAATGTATCACCTGCAACAGACGAGTGCCGACCGCATCAATGGGCACGCGCAGGCCGCGTCAAAGGAGCGCCTGTTCGGCATCGGCCCGGGCGTGCAGTGGCGCGCTGGGGCGCATCGCTTCATCGGCAATGTCTACGCCGAAGGCGCGGCGAAGAATCGCGCCGCCGGTTCTCAGCTGGTGGCGCGCTATCTGTACGTGTGGCGCTGACGTCCACGACGCGCGGCGTGCGGGGGACCGAGCCCCCGTAGACGCCGCGTGCATCGTCCTCTGTGAAGTGTCAGCAACGTGGCGACGACAGTCGTCATCGCTTCCTTTTCTGCAGGCGTACACCCATCGGGCCCTGCAGTGACCCATCCTCACCGATGGTGAAGTCCACTGTCTCCGCCTCGGTGCCCGGTACCACAACCTGCAAGCTGTCGCCCTCGCGGACATAGCGGGTCTGCTGAACCTTGCCCAGCATTTCGACGCTGGCCCTGCCATCAGCTGCGAAGGTATAGCTCACCATTCCCATGCCATCGTCCCAGGTACCGTCAAGGCCCTGGCTGCAGGCAACCAGCAAGGTTGCCAACGCAACGATCAGCAGCTTCTTCATCCACAACCCCCAGTAACAGCGCAGACCGACACGACGGTGTATCGACCAACATTCTGGCACACGCCCAATCAGGCTAGGCTAGTGGCTTCTGCCAGGGAGCCGGATGCAATGGGTCGCATCGTGATGTCGCTATGTCTGCTGGGCCTGCTGCTGGGCTGCAGCAGCCTGTCCTCAACCACCACTACCGTGCCTGCCAAGGGACAGTTCGTGGCACGCCAACTCGAATTCGAGGGCCATCAGTTCCGTTACCAGGTATTCGTCCCGGCCGCTGCCGCCACGCCGCCGGGCGCACGTCCGCTGGTGCTGTTCCTGCACGGCTCGGGTGAGCGCGGCGATGATGGACACAAGCCCACCCTGGCCGGGGTAGGCCCCTGGCTGACCCAGAACATGGATACCTTCCCCGCACTGGTCGTATTCCCACAGGTTCCGGAGAACGAAGAATGGCGAGGACGCAACGCGCGCATGGCGTTGGCGGTTCTGGATGCGGCCAGCAAGGAGTTTGGCGCCGATCCGCAACGCATCTATCTGACCGGTATCTCGATGGGCGGCTATGGCAGCTGGGAGCTGGCCCTGACCCGGCCTACGCAGTTCGCCGCGCTGGTGCCGATATGCGGGGCACTACGCGCACCGCGACCCGACCGCCCCGGTTTGATGGTCGACCAGGTGGCCGACGTTGCCGATCCCTACCAGGCAACCGTCAACCGCCTGCGCGATGTGCCGACCTGGATCTTCCACGGCGCGCTCGATGCGCTGGTGCCCACCACCGACGACCGCGCCATTGCCGCCGCCAGCCAGCGGTTGGGCGCCGGCTTCCGCTACACCGAGTATCCGGGCGTGGAACACAACGCCTGGGACGCCACGTATCGCAACCCTGCGATGTGGCAGTGGATGTTCAGTCAGCGACGCCAATGAAGGCAGTAGCCACCATCTGCGCCAGCACGACGCGCTTTCCTCGCGCCGGGCGCTGACCGCAATGGTGCCTGAAAGCGCCATTGCGAGCGGGTCGATGCCATAGCGTGATTGCAGTCACGCATCCACTGGCGTCACCTACACGTGCCCTGCACGGCCGGGATTGGACAGTGCAGGTGCGTGCCGCCGCTTCCAACCGCGCAGGGTTCGTGCCATAACAGCGCCTCGCCACTTTCGACAGCAACAAGGGGTTGGCGGCCCATCGCGCTACGCCGCAACGGCAACCGGAGACTCAGGCTTGGCAACTACCGCAACGGCAACGCATGAAAGGTTGCCGCGTACCCGAGGCCTCCATTCCCGGCTGCATCTGCTGATACTTGCCACGCTGCTGCCCTTGTTGGTGATCGGTGCCATTGCCGTCTGGAATGCCGCCCAGGATTACCGTCACAGCTCCGAGCAACGCCTGCAGGAAACCGCCACCGCCCTGGCCCGTGGCGTTGACCAAGGCATCGAGGACAATGTCAACCAGCTACGCCTGTTGTCGTTGCTGGCACCGCAGCTGAGTGAAGCCGCGCCTGAGCTGCAGGCCTGGGCACGTGAAAATCCGGACATTCGCCTGATCCAGGACGACAGCGAACAAGCCCGGACATTACCCTCAGGTCTGCTGTACGACGCACGCCGCGAAGGCAAGGTGCAGGTCTCGGACCTGTTTACCAATGCCATCACCCACACCCCGGAGGTGGCGATCGCCCTGCCCTTCGACGATGCCGGTGGTACCCGCGTCCTGACCATGGTGCAGCCCTCCAATCGACTGATCGCCAGCATCATGGGGACCGGCAACAACCAGCAATTGTTGACGGCGGTCGTCGACAACAACGGCGTCATTGCGGCGCGATCACTGTCGCCGGAACGCTACATCGGCAAGCAGGTGCCCGACTGGCGGGTACTGCAGCGCAGTGGTGGCAAGCACGGGCTGTTCGATGCCAGCAGCAACGAGGGCCTGCCCGTCATCTTCGCCTTCCACCGGCTGCAGGCCGCACCCGGCTGGACCTTGGTGGTGGGAGAGCCGCAACAGAGCTTCCAGGCACGCTGGCAGCAGCCCTTGCTCGGGATCATTTTCGGCGGCATCGTCGCCGCCGTGATCGCCCTGCTCTGGGCCAACGCCATCGCCCGCAGCATCCTGCTGCCCATCCGCGCCCTGGTGCAACGCAGCCACGGCGTGGTCGACAACCTCACCCACCTGCCCGACCCGCAGCCCTCCAACATCCGTGAGGTGCGCAGCCTGCAGAGCAGCCTCAGTGGCACCGTCGATGCATTGAAGCGAAGTGCCGATGAAGCGCGCGAACTGGCCCGCGACCTGAAGGACAGCGAACAGCGCTATCGCGCCGTTGCCGAAGCCGGTGCATTGGTGCTCTGGCAATCCGATCGCAACGGGCAGGTGCTTGCCGCCACCGGCTGGCGCGAACTCACCGGGCAGTCGGACGAACACGCACTCGGCAAGGGCTGGCTGCGACGGGTCAATGAAGACGACCTGCCACAGATCGAGATCGCGCTTGAGCAGAGTTTCACCGCCAGCAAGACCGGCTCGCTCGATGTGGAGTTCCGCGTCCTCGACCTGCATGGCAAGTGGCGCTGGTTGCGCGCCCGGGGTGCCCGCATCGGTCACAGCCTGAGCAAATGGGCCGGCGTGCTCGAGGATGTGGATGCACGCCGACAGGCGCAGGCGCGTATCGCCTACCTGGCGTTGCATGACGCACTGACCTCGCTGCCCAATCGCAGCATGCTGTTCGAGAAGCTCGACCAGGCCTTGATCGCCGCCCAGCGAGGCCATCACAGCGCCTTGCTGCTGCTGGACCTGGATCGCTTCAAGGAGGTCAATGACAGCCTGGGCCACCCCACCGGCGACCGTTTGCTGCAGGAAGTGGCCCAACGCATCCTCGCCTGTGTACGCGGCAATGACCTGGTTGCACGGCTGGGCGGCGACGAGTTCGCCATCCTGATGGCATCGGAAAACCGCATGCCCGAAGCCGCCGCCGCACTGGCCGCGCGGCTGGTGGACGAACTGGGCCGTAGCATCGAACTGGAGAACCACCAGTTCGCCATCAGCACCAGCATCGGCATCGTCCTGATCGACAGCCAGGCCCGCGCCGCCGATACCTTGATGCGCAACGCTGATCTTGCGTTGTACCGGGCCAAGGATGAAGGCCGTGGCTGCTACCGCTTCTTCGAGGCGGAGATGGACACCCGCATGCAGCGCCGCCGACAGCTGGAAACCGAGTTGCGCACGGCCCTGCAACAGCAGCAGTTTGAACTGCATTACCAGCCGCTGGTGGATCTGCGCCTGCGCCAGGTCACCGGGTTTGAAGCCCTGCTGCGCTGGAACCACCCGCAACGCGGCCTGCTCGAACCCAGCCAGTTCCTGGGCCTGGCCGAAGACATCGGGATGATGCTGCCACTCGGCGCCTGGGTGCTGCGGCAGGCCGCGCACGACGCCAGCCAGTGGCCGGAACAGATGAAAATTGCGGTGAACCTGTCGGTCTCGCAACTGGCCCAGCCCACCCTGGCCGACGGCGTCGAGCAGGTGTTGGCCGCCACCGGGCTGGCCCCGGCCCGGCTGGAACTGGAAATCACCGAGAACGCGCTGATCGCCAACATCGAAGCGGCCTCCGCGCAGCTGCTGCGCCTGAAGCAGGCCGGTGTATCGATCGTGATGGACGATTTCGGCACCGGCTATTCGTCGCTGGGTTACCTGCGCGCGTTCCCGTTCGACAAGGTCAAGATCGACAAATCCTTCATCCGCGACCTGGGCGAGCAAAGCCAGGGCAGCGCGATCATCGGCGCGGTATCACACCTGTGCGAGAAGCTGGGCATCACCACCACCATCGAAGGTGTGGAGACCCAGGCGCAACTGGCACAACTGCAGGAGGAGCACTGCGCCGAGGGACAGGGCTATGTATTCGGGCGACCGATGCCGCTGGCAGAAGTGGAGGACTTCATCCTTCAATGGCCGGCACGCTGGAACCCGGCCACCTAGCGGCGAAGACAAAGCCGTAGCCCGGGTAAGCGCGACGCACCCGCAACTGCTGTTTCACAGGCAGGAAGAACGACAGATCTCTGCTCCCGGGTGCGCTGCGCTTACCCGGGCTACGTTGCTGCGTTCATCCTGACGGATCAAGCCTGACCTCAGTTGACCCCGCGGATGGCCAGGGTCAAGGCCAGCACGCTGAGGATCACGGCGATGGTGCCGTCCAGAATGCGCCAGGTGGAGGGCTTGGTGAACAACGGCGCCAACATGCGAGCGCCCAGCCCCTGCACCGTCAGCCACACGCCGCTGGCGGTCACCACGCCGATCGCAAAGGCCATGCGCGACTCACCGAAGTTGTCGGCGATCGAACCAATGACCATCATGTCCAGCCAGAAATGCGGGTTGATGATCGAGAAACCGGCCGCTGCCATCAGCGCTGCGCGCAACGACTGCTCGCCGTTGTCATCCAGCTTCATGCCACCGCCACCGGCCACCGCACGCCGCGCCGACTGCGCCGCATACCAGGTCAGGAAGGCAACACCACCCCACAGCAGGACGGTGGTCAGCCACGGCAACTGCGCGGTCAGCTGACGCAGGCCGGCCACGCTGGCCATGATGAACACCGCGTCGATGGCGAAGCAGGTGGCAATGATCGGAATCACGTGCTGGCGCATGATCCCCTGACGCAGGATGAACGCACTCTGCGCGCCGACGATGGCGAACAGACCGATACCGATACCGGCACCACTGAGCCAGGCACTGCCGGCGGCTTGGGCGGAAATAACCGAAAACATGAGGAAAAACCTTGCTACTGGGGGGAAGGACGCAGCGGGAGAACCCACCGGCACGTCCGGACGCGGCAATTGTCGCAATGCAGCAAGGAAAAGTAGAGCTAAACTTCATTAACCATCATTAGCAGAACTTAATATGCGCATTGATCATGCCCAGTTGCGGGCGCTGGCCGCGGTCATCCGCGAAGGCAGCTTCGAGCGCGCGGCGCTGTCGTTGAACGTCACCGCCTCGGCGGTATCGCAGCGGATCAAGGCGCTGGAGGACAGGGTCGGCAAACTGCTGATCAAGCGCACCATCCCCACCGAGGCAACACCGGAGGGCCAGGTGCTGGTACAGCTGGCCGAGCAGACCGCCCTGCTCGAGCGCGATGCCTTCGAGCGCATCGGCCTCAGCGATGCCGAGCTGCCCAGGGCCAGCATCCCGGTGGCGGTCAACCACGACAGCATGGAAACCTGGTTCCCGGAGGCGGTGCAGACCTTCTCCCACAGCACCTCCACCACCCTGGACCTGCATACCGAAGACCAGGACCACACCGTTGCCCTGCTGCGCCAGGGCGCGGTGATGGGTGCGGTAACCACCTTGTCCGAGCCGGTGCAGGGCTGCCAGATCCATGCGCTGGGCAGCATGCGCTACGCAGCCACCTGTACCCCCGAATTCCATGCCAGGCATTTCGCCAAGGGCGTGACCGCACAGGCGCTGGCACAGGCACCGGTGTTGGTATTCAACCGCAAGGACGACATGCAGGCCCGCTATGCACGCCGTCTGGCCGGGGTCGAACAGCCGCACAATGCGCCAACCTGGTGGATCCCCTCCACCCGCGCCTTCGTCCACGCCAACCTCGGCGGACTGGGCTGGACCATGAACCCGTTGCCATTGGTACGCCGGCACCTGGAGAGCGGGCGCCTGGTTTACGTCAAGGCGCGCGCCTGGGAGGACGTGCCGTTGTACTGGCAGCACTGGAAGGGCGAGGTCAAGACCATGGCCTTGCTGACCCGCGCCATCCTGCAGGCCTCGGCCATGCTGATACGCAAGCGCAGATAGCGCGGGGCCTGTGCTGCACTGCAAGTTTCCCTAAAGGACACTGCCTGCCCCGGCGGCCCGGGCGGATGCTGCAGGAATTGACCCACACACCTACCGGAGCCGCCAGATGTCGAGCAAACGATCTGCCCCCGTCATTTCCTCGTGGCTGCTCAGCGCCTTGGCCGCGCCGTTGGCGGGCGCCATGCTGATGCTGGCACCCACCAGCGCCAAGGCCCTGGAGTGCGGCAGCAACAACGGTTACACCTGCACAGGAACGGCGAACCAATACGCTGGCGGGTTCAATCCCGGTGTCGGCCAGGGCGGTTTTGGCGGCGGCAGCTGTACCGCCAGCAAGACCCCGGTGGTATTCATTCCCGGCAATGGCGACAGCGCCATCAGCTTCGACATGCCAGCCGGCGCGGTGGCCGGCTACAGCACCCCGCCGCGCTCGATCTATGCCGAACTGAAGGCTGCCGGCTACAACGACTGCGAACTGTTCGGCATCACCTACCTCAGCGCCAGCGAGCGCGCGGCACCGCAGTACAACTACCACACACCGGCCACCTATCAGACGCTCAAGACCTTCATCGACAAGGTCAAGGCCTATACCGGCAAGAGCCAGGTCGACATCGTCACCCACTCGCTGGGCGCGACCATGGCCCTGGCCTCGATCAAGTACAACGCCAATCAAGGCAGTGTGCGCCGCTTCATCAATATCGCCGGTGGCCTGCGCGGCCTGCAGACCTGCCGCAGCACCGGTTATCAATCGACCCTGGCGCCCACCTGCAACGCCGAGGCCTATGTCTTCCCGTACAACTACTACACCTTCGGCCTGTACCCGAGCACCGGCGTAGCCTATTACGGCTACAACCGCTGGACCGGCAGTGGCAGCGGCAGCCTGCGCACGTTCCCGGCCACGTACACCGGCATCCGCTTCTACACCATCACCGCCGGCTCGCGTGACCAGGTGCATTGCTTCACCACCAGCTACAGCGCCGGCTGCGCCGATGGCGCATTGTTCAATAGCGCTACCAATGTCTACGCGCAGGTCGACATCGGCGCAGGCAGCAGCGCCTACAGCTTCGACTGGGATTGGAGCGACGGCAGCCCGTACAACTTCGGTGGCGGCGACACCAGCAGCGGCGTCGGCCATTTCCGCTCGAAGAACAATGCCGGCCTGATCGTGCGCAACATGCTCACCAGCGACTGCACCAGCAATTGCGCAGCCGGCTACAGCGGCGTGTACGGCCCTGCGGTCAATCGCTGAACCGCGTTCTCAATCGAAGGACATCGATACGCCGACGCCGCCTTGCCAATCGGTGGTGTCGGCATCCAACCCGCGCAGGAACGATGCATCCAGTTGCACGCGCGGGCCCACCATCCACGTCACACCGGCACCGGCCGCACGCATGTACTGCGCGCCGGTGCCATAGCCGCCCTCGACATAGGCCGACAACTGCGGCCGCAAGGCGAAGCCATAGCTGGGCGAGAACAACCAGCCGCTGCCACCGTCGCCCCATTGCCGGTCGATGTAGAACGCCAGGCTGCTGTCGCGCGGCAGCGCCCATGCCGCCGTCACGCCAAGGTCGTAGTCATGCCCCGCATCACCCAGCGGTGCCCTGCCCCAAGGCAGGCTGGCCCCTGCTTTGAATGCCACTGACAGCTGCTCGTTGGCCAACGGCGGTGCCCACTTGAGTGCGGCGCTGCCGTCGCCGCCGCCGCTGTCCTGCACACGGATACCAGGGCCGCGCAGCCGCAGCCTGCTCCAGCTGTCCGCGCCAAGTTGCAACTCCAGCGTATCGGCAAGCCCGACGCGCAACAGCGTGTCTGCGGTCCAGGTGGTGGTGGTCAGGCCATCGCTGCGATCACGGCTGGCATCGGGCAAGCCCTGCTCCCAGACAATTACGTGCTTGCCGACCGTACTGGTGGAAAAGCCGATGCCTGGACGATCGAACTCCGGCGCGTCATCGGCCTGGGCGGGGCCACTTGCCAAGGCGAGCACTGCCAGCAGCAGAGACGAGGTTTTCATGCCCGCCATGTTCCATACGTGGCTGGGTGGCGATGTGAAAGATCATGGGCACTACCGGCATGCGCAGGGGGCGCCACGCTGCGCGATGGCCCGTTCCGGCTGTTGCAGCGTGCTTCCCGGGTGCGCTTCGCTTACCCGGGCTACGGATGCTCCGGGGAAGTCCTTCTGGTCGGTGGCGAGGCCACAAATGAAAAACCCACCCGCTTGCGCCGGGTGGGCCTTCAGCAAACCTGCGGATCCAGAGACCTCAGCGATGCGCCAGCGCGTAATCCAGCGCGCCGATCACCGCCGCCACCTGGGCGTCGTTGCACTGCTGCGGGGTCGCCTTGGCGCTGTCCGGATACACCTCGGTGGTGGTCGTGTAGCGCGCACCGCTGACGCTGGCGCATAGGCCAAGGGCCTTGAGCGGGTATTCGATCACGCCTTCGGCCACCACCTTGGAACCGATGATCTCGCCGCGTTCGTCGGCCGGTGCCAGATGGGTCACCTTGGCCACTTCGGCATTCACCGCCTGCTGGAACAGCGGCTGGCGATTCTCGGTGTCATCCACCAGATAGAAACCATCGGGAATCTCGCCCGGCTCGAACGGCTTGCCATCGCGCGCGGCCAGCGCCGGACGGAATTCGGTTTCGTCGGTGTCGGTGGTTTCGTGCAGGTCGATATGCATCAGCACGCCCCCCCGCAGCGGCGCAACCAGGGCCATCAATGCCGCCGATTCCTGCGCCGGGCTGTTGTCCACGAACGAACGGTTCGGGTCCAGTGCCAGCGCATTCCAACGCTGGATGCGCTCATAACCCCACGGACTGACGCAGGGGGCGACCAGCAGGTTGCAGCGGCCGGCGTAACTCTCCGCGTGCTGGTCGACGAACTGCAACGCGCCCTGCACGCCGCTGGTCTCATAGCCGTGTACGCCACCGGTGACCAGCATCACCGGCAAGGCCTCGTTCCAGTTCCGGCTGCGGATGGCAAACAGTGGATAGCGACCCGACGGGTAGTCCAGTTCACCGTATTGGGTGACATCGAAGCGCTCACGCAGCACATCTATTTTTTCCACCACCTCACCTGCATAGCTGCGCTGCACCTGCTGCTGTTCCAGCCACTGCGCGCGCTCCTGCTCGCCCCACGGCTTACCGGGGGTGCCAATCGGATAGAAAGCGGCATCAATGCTCATGCGCAGGTCTCTTCAATACGGAGGATGGCGCGCACTTTACACCCAAGCCGAGGAAGCTTCAGGCTGCACGGCACATTGGATGAACGCAGGTTCAATTGCGCCGCTCGCTTTTCACCTCGAATTTCATTGCGTGGGCGCAGGCTGGACGCACATTGGCGCAAAGCTGCGCTGCCAATAACAGGAGTATCGACATGGGCAAGCTTCCTATCACCCTGGCCTCGACCATTGCCGCGAGTGCAATGCTTCTCTCCGTCGGCGTCAACGCACAAACCTATGGCCCACGCGATGAAGGCCGCCGTTTCAACGACGGCAGCCGCGTGGTCTGCCACGAGGTGGAGGTAGCCAACAACGCACGTGACCAGAATCGCGTAGCCGGCACCGCCACAGGTGCTGTGGTCGGCGGCCTGCTAGGCAACCAGGTCGGCAAGGGCAATGGCCGCAAGTTGGCCACGGTGGGCGGCGCGGTGGCGGGCGGTCTGGTGGGCCGCAATGTGCAGGGCCGCAACCAGGAGCGCAATGGCCAGCGCGTGGTCGAGACCCGCTGCGAACGGGTTCATCGCTGACGAATCCAGCGCCATGCAAAGCAACAAAGGCCCTGTCAAGGGCCTTTGTTTTCAACGATGGCGGTGATCAGGCCTTGCTTTCGAGCAGACGCGCGATGTCCTCATCCTTCTGCTGCCACAGGCCATTCATCCACTGCTGGAACTGGGCACGGAAGTTGCGATCTTCCTGGTAGTTGCGGCCGATGAACTCGGTGGGGATAGGCAGCTTGCGCACCAGCACCTTCACTTCCGGCAGGCGATTGGCCATCAGGTCCATCATCGAGGGAATGCCCTTGGGATAGACGATGGTCACATCCAGCAAGGCATGCAGGCCCTTGCCCATCGCATCCAACACGAACGCCACGCCGCCGGACTTGGGTTTGAGCAGGTGTTTGAACGGCGAGGCCTGCGCTGCGTGTTTGGCGGCCGTGAAGCGGGTGCCTTCGACGAAGTTCATCACCGCCACCGGAATGCTGGCGAATTTCTCGCAGGCCTTGCGGGTCACTTCCATGTCGCGCCGGCCCAGCTCGGGGTTCTTGGCAATCTGCTTGCGGTTGTAGCGGCCCATGAAGGGAAAATCCAGGGCCCACCAAGCCAGGCCCAGCACCGGCACCCAGAACAGCGAGCGCTTCAGGAAGAAACGCAGCAAAGGAATCCGGCGGTTGAACACCTTCTGCAGCACCAGGATATCGACCCAGCTCTGGTGGTTGGCCAGCACCAGATAATGCCCATCGCGCTCAAGCCCCTCGGTGCCACTGACCGTAAAGCGGGTAGCGGTAAAGGCATGGATCATCGCGCTGTTCACCGCGATCCAGCTTTCCGCCAAGCCAGTCAGCAGCGGATTGCAGGCCCGACGCACCGACTTCAGCGGCAGTACCGCCTTGAACAGCGCCACCACGAACAACGGCAGGCAGTGTGCCAGCGTATTGATCACGATCAAGGGGAAAATCAGAGCCACGCGCAACCACACCATGGAAATAACCGCGGGGAGCAACCCCAGAACCCAAAGAAGCACAGGGTAGCAAAACCGGCGCTTCAGGTTTTATCCGAAACCGTCCGCACGCCCGACAAACGTCGGCCAACGCACCGGGATCCCCCAACCCTCACGGGCCAGGACAACCCCTGTGCAGCGGGGCACCGCCCCACTCGTTGCCGCCCCGCGGAGATCACTGCAGGCTGGTCTGTATCACCTCGACCCGGATGCCCGCCTCGGCCATGGCCTGGTTGGCGGCCGCCAGCTTCAGCCGCATGTCCTTGCGGAAACACTGGTCGATGGCATGTTCGATCTCGGGTTCACGGGCCATCAGCTGTCGCAGCGCATGCCGCTCCAGTGCCAGGTAGCGGGTCGGCTTGGCGGTGATCACGGTCGCGGTGGCCGGCATGTCGGTCAGTACGCTGATCTCCCCCGACAAGGCACCCGCCCCGCACCACCCCACAACGGCTTCATCCACCATGACCGCGACTTCACCGCTGGCAATGAACAGCATGTGGCTGGCCTGTTCGCCATGGCGGATCAGCACCTCACCTGCCCCGGCCTCGCACCATTGCCCCAGATCCAGCACCCGTCGCGCCTGCGCCGGCTCCACCAATGGCAATACGGCTTCCCTGAAGCGGCGTTCCTCGGCGCTGAAATGGGTGATGCGGTTGCGGTAGGCCTGCAGCGACAGCTGGCCCACGTTGACTGCCACGAAGATGATCTCCCAGGTGGCGCTGACGTAATCGGAGATCATCACCGAATAGGTGATGCTGAGCAGTCCCGACGCTACCGCCAGCGCACGCAGCCACATCATGCGTGTCATCAACATCGACAGGATCAACAGCAGGTAGCTGGCATGGCCAACCATCCCGTCTACCGAAAGTGCAGATTGCAGGAAGCTGTTCAGGTCCATGCCGCGAGCATGGGACAAGCCCTTGCAGACCGCAATTGGCAATGCCTGCCCTCCCCCGCCAGCAGCGCTCCTGCACGCCGACGACGGCCGCAAGGGTGCCCGTTCAGGCCGGCGGAACCGGGGGCCGGTAATCGGCCGCGCCATCGGTCCCGCAACCGATGTTCGCCGCAGGGAGCCTCACCCGACATACGCTGACATCTGGAAACGGCATAATCCCAGCCTTCGTATTTGTCGTGTCTGCACATGCCTTTCAAGTTGCCGCCGCTCGGTGAAGTCCTGGACCTGCTACCCGACGCGGTGTGCATGGTTGCCCCCGATGGCGAACTGCTGATGGTCAATGCCGCATTCGAGACCATCTTCGGCTACACCCCCGCCGAGGCCAAAGGCCGGCAGATCATGGATCTGGTACATCCAGAGGACCGCGCCGCCACCAAACAGTCGGCGCTGGACGTGATGGCAGGCCGGCCACGTTCCAACTTCCGCAACCGCTACATCCGCAAGGACGGCAGCGTGGTCGACATCCAATGGTCGGCCAAATGGCTGCCGGAATACGGCATCCGCATCGGCGTCGGCCATGAGGTAACCGCCCTGCGTGGAATCGAACGACAGCTGGAGCACCTGGCCAGCCACGATGCCTTGACCGGCCTGCCCAATCGTTATCACCTGCGCCGTGAACTGGAAGCGGCGCTGGAGCGCGCGGGGCGTGACGGCAGTGGGCTGGCACTGCTCTACATCGATCTGGATGGCTTCAAGGCCGCCAACGACCACTACGGGCATGAAGCCGGTGACCGCCTGCTGCGTGACGCCGCCCGCCAACTGCGCGATGGCCTGCGACAGAACGACCTGATCGCCCGCGTCGGTGGCGACGAGTTCGTTGCCGTGCTGCCAGCCTGCGCCAGCCCCGGTGATGCGCTGAATATCGCTACCGCCCTGCGTGCACGGCTGGCGTTGCTGCAGAGCCTTGGCAGCGACACCCCGCAGATCGACGCCAGCGTGGGCGTAGCCTGCTTCCCCGCCGACGGCAGTGACGCCGACGCACTGCTGCGCCATGCCGATGCCGCCATGTATGCCGCCAAGGCGAAGAAGCGCCTTGCCAACTCCGCCGCGGATCGCGCCTCCAACCCGATTTCCTGATCCAGGCCGCTCTTCCAGGGTTGGGACGGTGTGCGTGGCGCACGCCATGACACCGACATCCCAACGGCCACCGGCCCGGGATCGCGAAGCGACTTGCCGCGTGAACGCAACGTCCCCAGAACCCACCCTATCGACAGAATGGGTTCTGCCTGCATACGTGAGTGGGCGCTATTGGACCGACTGGATCCGGATCTCGGCGCCGGAGGTCCGACTGCCCAACTCGATGATCTCATCAGCATCCAGGCCGGCGACCCTGTCCTTCACCCTCGCAATGCCAAAACCCTGCAACTCCGGATTGCCCACCACCTCATAGGCAGAGTTCACACCGTCCAGATTGATCTAAAGCATGGCCAGCAGAAGCTTCTGCTTTTTCTCAGCACTGACGGATTCGATCATTTGTTTCCAACTGGACTCCGCTGCCGCATCGGAAGATGCGTCCAATCGGATCGGCTCCTTGGCCAAGGCGCTACCTGCAGCCAGGACGCCGATGATGAGAACAACAAAAAATCGAGCTTTCATAATGATCCTCCTTGAAGTCTGATACCGGCGCCTTTCTGCATCAGGCCGCTACTTCCAGGGCAATTCGCCCTTGGCCACCTTGGCACTGAGCTCCAACGATGCCTCACCTGGCAGGCCCGGATAGCGCTGCTTCATCGCCGCAATCAGCGCACCCGAATCCTTGGCCTTTGCCGCTTCCTCGTCGAAAGCCCGGATGTAGTTGGCGGTGAATTCAACCGCAGCCAGATCCTGTGGTGCGCCTTCCGCATAGTGGCCGGGAATCACCCGTACCGGCGCAAGGTCCTTGATCTGCTGCAGCGCGGCCAGCCAATCCTGATGTGACTGCGGCGTCTGCGTATCAGCCATGAATACGTGAGAACCTGCATCCACCAACACCCCGCCCATCACCGTCCTGATCGAGGGCACCCACAAGGCCGTGCGCTGCGGGCTGGCGCCATCCAGGCCGATCACCTGCAACTCCTGCCCCTCCAACTGCAGGCTGTTGCCCTGCAATGGTGCAGGCACCAGCAACTGTCTGGGTGCATTGGCACCCAGTTGCGGCCCCCATATCTTCAGCTTTTCATCCTTGCTGGCCTGTATATGCGCGATGGTCTGCGGCGTAGCCAGGATCTGCGCATCGGGGAATGCGGCGTGCAGAGTCTCCAGGCCGAAGTAGAAATCCGGGTCGCCATGGCTGATATAGATCGTGGTCAGCTTCTTGCCTGACGCCTTGATCTTCTCCACCAGCTTGGCCGCGTCGGCGGTGGAGAACTGCGCATCGACCAGCACGGCATCGCTGGTCCCGGTCAACAGTTCCGAGGACACCGCAAAGATGGCGTCCGCACCAGGATTGAACACTTCCACGTTCAAGGCTTGCTGGGTGCCTTGCGATGACGGGTCGGTAGCCGGCGCCGCTGCCGAGGGGGCTGCGGTGGTCGCCCCGTCTGGCGTCCCGGGCTTCCCGCAGCCGGTGATTGCCAGCGCGATCGCGATCGCCACCACCAACGTCATGCATTTCAAACCTTTGTCGTTCATTGCGCTGCTCCAGCAAGCCACGGATGAAAACCGGCATGCACGATACCGCCCACGCTAAAAGCACGACCGCGCATTGCGGACGATGCTGGCAATACCGCTGTTATCCGCATGTTAAAGCGCGCAACTGCCAGTCGCACCCCGTACCCCGCCTGCGCAGCATACGGTGCGCATGCGATCATCCTTTCCCCCCAACACTGCTGCCCGAAATGACTTCCGAACAGTCTGATCTCGAAAGCATCCACAACCGGGCCTACCTGGCCATCGACGATGGCGAGTTGTGCAGCGCCACCCAGGATTTCGACCTGCTGTTACAGCACCACCCGGAGAACCCGTTCTATCACTACATGCGCGGTCTGGCATTGAAGTACCAGATGGAATGGGCCGGATCACTGCGGGACAACCTGCGCGCCATCGAACTGGCCGAGGAGTTCAGCCAGGCCCAGCACTGGAACGCCGCCATTGCGGCGACCGGCCTGGGCCAATGGACGACAGTGCGCGAACTATGGGCCGCCTGCGATATCACCCTGCCCGAAGGCGAAGGCCCCATCGACGGCAACTTCGGTGTCGCGGTGGTGCGCCTGAATCCATGGAGTGCCGGGGAAACGGTGTTCATGCGCCGCATCGACCCGGTGCGCGCACGCATCCTCAACGTCCCGCTGCCGGAAAGCGGCCACCGCTTCGGCGACATCGTGCTGCACGACGGTGCCCCCACCGGCGCACGCTTCGATGGCGAGCGCGAGGTGCATGTGTTCAACGAACTGGAGCGGCTGGAGTCGTCCGAGTTCCAGACCTTCGTGGTGTTCGTGCGCGCGGACAGCGCCGAGGACATCAACGCGCTGCTACGTGCCAGCGCACCCGGCATCGGCTATGCCGAGGATTGGACCCGCAGCATCCGCCATTACTGCCTGCGTTGCAGTTACGGCGCGCCGCACAGCCATGCATCCAGGCCTGATGAAGACACGGCGTGGCAGCGTGAGCGCAACCTCGGCATTGCAGCGCAGAGCCACTTATCCGTCGAGAAGCTGTTGAAGGATTGGCTCGCCGGCGGTAGCGGCCGCCATCTGGACGCCATCGAGACCCGCGAGTGTCCGCAGCCGGCACGCGAGGACGGCCATGCCTGGTGGTTGTCGCCCGAGGATGAAGACGAGGACGAGGACGCACACGGCGACGAGGAAGAGTAAGCCCCGTGCAATGACGACGTGAGCGCACCGCGCCACGTCGTCGCGCATATCACGCTCAGGCCAACGCCGGCGCCAGCAGGCGGAAGGTTCCGGCGTCGGCATCCATCTCCACCTTGCCGCCGACCGGCACGATGAACTGCTCCTTGATGTGGCCGATCATCGCGCCACGGTAGGCCGGAATCTTCAACGGCAGGATGTAGTCGTCGAAGATCTGGTCCAGGGTCAGCGAGCCATAGCCATCACCCGGCGCGCAATCGGTGCACTCACCGAAGATGAAGCCGGCGATCTTGTCCAGCGCACCCATCAGCTTCAAGGTGCTGAACATGCGGTCGATGCGATAGGGCGCCTCTGCGACGTCTTCCAGGAACAGGATCTTGCCGGTGAAATCCGGCAGATAGGGCGAACCGGCCAAGGCCGTGAGCACGGTCAGGTTGCCGCCGATCAACTCGCCTTGCGCCTTGCCACCACCGATGGTCAATGTGCGGTTGTCGCGCGGCACCAGCTCATCGTCGTTTTCGCTGCGGTTCTGGTAGTGCATCAATTCGCGCTTGAAGAACACGCGTTCGAACTGATCGACATTGAAACGGTTCCAACTGCCTGCGCCGATCTGCCCATGGAAAGTCACCAGGCCGGTTTTGGCATGGATGGCACAATGCAGCGCGGTGATGTCCGAGTAACCGAGCAACACCTTGGGATTGGCGCGGATGCGCTCGTAGTCGAGCAGCGGCAGCAGCCGTGCTGCACCGGAGCCGCCGCGCACACAGATGATGGCCTTGACCTGTTTGTCGCCGAACATGGCATTCAGATCGCCCGCGCGCTCGGCATCGGTGCCGGCCAGGTGGCCATGGCGCGCGGCGTAATGCGCCCCGGTCTTGACCACAAAGCCCAGCGCCTCCATCGCCTCGCGCGCCAACTGCAGGCTGAGCCGCTCGCTGCTGGCCGAGGACGGGCTGACCAGGCCGACCGTATCGCCCTTGTTGAGCCCGGCGGCCAGCAGCTGCCCGCGCGTAGCCGCCATTGCGCCCTGCATGCCGAGCAGCGGCAAGGCTGCCGCCAATGCCGTACCGCCAATGAAACGCCGTCTATCCATGTTGTTGCCTGTTACCGGGAGTCGACCCAAGAGTAGCAGCGCAAAGCTCCACCTGTAGTGGGGGGGGGGGGGGGGGGGGGGGGGCGGGGGGGCCACACAAGCCCGCCCGCGAAGCGGCGCGCAAAAAAAAATCAAGAGCAAAACAACACCAGGAGAAAAAAAAAAAGGCAGGAGCCGAGT